>JABDOU010000067.1 GCA_013043085.1 Acidimicrobiia bacterium | reverse complement strand
GTTCGGCACAGGGGGCCGAGACGAACGCATAGGTGATCAGATCCGTCCCTTGCGGTTCATGACCCTCGATCATGACAAGGTCTAGATCGATGGTTCTCGCAGCATTCTTGTCTTCGGTTCTAACCCGCCCGAGCCTCGCTTCTATTCCGGTCAAGGGCAGCGCAACATCAGCCGCAGAGACTTCACCCTCGTATTCGACGAGAGCGACAGCGTTGAGGAATTCGGGACCGCGCGTGCCGACCGGCGGACTTCGGAGCACCCGGCTGAATCGCACCGACTTGACTCCATCTAGCAGCCTCAGCTGGAAAGCAGCGCGCTCGAGGAAATAGGTCGGGTTGATGTTGCTTCCAAGGGAAATAAGCAGCCTCGTCATGATCCCAAAATCTCCTCCCTGGAACGCTTGATGGTCACGTCGACGGCCCGCACCGCAGTCACAGCTTCGGTCTTGGCGACGGACAGTTCGACTTCCCGTATCCGTGGATCCACATCGAACACCAATGTCACCAACTCGGCCGCCATGCGTTCGATCAGAAGTGGAGCTTCATCGGCCTTCGGTTCGCTTATGTGTGCCCGAATCGCCTGGGAAATCGAGGCATAGTTGATCGCGTCATAGATGTCGTCCGACTTGGCGGCCGCTTGTGTGTCAGCCCACATCGTCACGTTTACAACGATTTCCTGAGGGTTGATGCGCTCGTCGGGATTGATCCCAACGATGCCGCGCACAATGAGATCCCGGATATGGATTCGGTCGGTCATTGGGTGAGGCTACCGAGAGTGCGACCCTTACGTGACCGAGAATGCTAAGCCAGGTGGGCGCCGCCGTCGATCCGTATGACTTCTCCCGTCACAAAATCGTTGCGTGCCAGCATGAGCACTGCCTCGGTGACCGGGCCCGTGCCGCCCACTCGTTTGAGCGGCAATCGCGATCCCAGCTTTTCGGCATACTCCGGTCCTTCATCCGGTGGCGGCAAGATGACTCCGAGGGCAACGGCGTTCACCCTGATCGAAGGCGCTAGCTCGATTGCAGCAACCCTGGTCGCAGTGATGAGAGCTCCTTTGGAAACGGTGTAAGCAAAACGCGGCGGCGACATATACGGTCGGTCGACTTTCCAGTCAGTGATATTGATGATGGCGCCCTGTTCGTCGTCCGGGAGTGACCGGGCGAAGGCGCGCATCAAAAGCACCGGAGCCATCAGATTGAGTGCCAACGACCGCTCAAACTTCTCGACATCGAGGTCGCGCAGCCCGCCTTCCCCAAAACCGGCAGCGCTATTTATGAGAACGTGGACGGGTCCGGCCGCCGAAGCGTCACTCACGACCTCTTCAGCAGCTTCGGGCTTGGAGAGATCTCCCTTGACGAGCACCACCTCGGCACCGAGTTCTCGCGCCTCGGATGCAGTCGCTTCGGCTTCCTCGCTCGAGCTATGGAAGTGAAGGGCGATGTTCATCCCGGCTTCCGCCAATGCCAAAACAATCGCCTTGCCGACCCGGTGTCCGCCGCCCGTTACAAGGGCTGTCGATGATTTGAGTTCCACATCAGGAGCCTAAACGCTCAACGTTCTAGAAGGGTCTGTCCACTACCCTCTCCCGTCATGGCTAGCCGAAGCACAGACCCCAAACACGGTCGATGGATCCTGCCCATCGTCGTCGTCGGCATGGTTCTTTTTACGTGGATATTCGTAAACGGCCTCGGACCTGCGGAGACCGGCGTCATCGGGGCCGAGCCCGGCGATTCGACCACAACCACCACCAGCGCCCCTGGATCGACGACCACCACGGCGGTTCCAGTCGACCCTGCGGTCATTGCGTATCTCGAAGCGATTGCCGCCAAAACCACCCAGGTTCGTGGAATGCTCGACGGTGGGAATACGATCAACGCCAATTGGGACGACCGGGAAAACACCGGTGTCGGATTCAGCGACACCCGAGCAGCTCTCACAGATCTCGCTGCTGAAGCCGGATTGGTAGCAAGTGAACTCGCGGAGTTGCCCGTGCCTGTCGAGCAGATTCCGGGTATTGCCGAGGCCCACGCCAATCTGTTGAGCGGAGCCGATTCGATCGTTTCGGCGGCCAATGGCATGGTCGCCGGCATCAACTCTTCCGACACCGGCGAGACCCGACGGGCCGCCCTCGAGAACTTTCGGGTGGCCGCACAGGCATTCCTCGACACCGCTGAGGCGATTCCAGCATTGGCCGGGATTTGAGAATCTCCAACCGGCCGTAGCGATCAGCGCTAACGTTTTCGCATGTCCAAGCAAGCTGATTACGTCCTCAGAACGGTTGAGGAACGCGGTATCCGTTTCGTCCGGCTCTGGTTTACCGACATCCAGGGATTCCTGAAGTCGGTAGCCATAACTCCCGCGGAGCTAGAAACAGCATTCGAGGAAGGCATGGCGTTCGACGGTTCAGCGATCGACGGGTTCTCCCGGGTACAGGAGGCCGATATGTTGGCACGGCCCGATCCGACGACGTTTCAGATTCTTCCGTGGAGGCCGAGTGCTGACGGGGTCGCTCGGATGTACTGCGATATCTACACCATTGACGGCGAACCTTTCGATGGGGATCCTCGCCACGTTCTCCGGAGGACACTCGATTCGGCCAAAGAAATGGGATACACGCCGTATGTCGCCCCGGAGCTCGAATACTTCTATTTCACCGACAGCAGCAATAGGCGAGAACCTCTGGATCGTGGCGGGTACTTCGACCTCACTCCACTTGACGTCGCCCAGGAGTATCGCCGGGAGTCGATCATCGCATTGGAGCAGCTCGGTATCCCCGTTGAATATTCGCATCATGAGGTTTCGCCGAGCCAACACGAAATGGACCTCAGATTCACCGATGCGTTGACCATGGCCGACAACATCCTCACCGCTCGACTTGCGGTCAAAGAAGTGGCACTCAAGCACAACATCTTCGCCTCGTTCATGCCTAAACCTCGCGAGGGTTTCGCGGGCAATGCAATGCACCTTCATCTCTCGCTCTTCGAAGGAGAACACAACGCGTTCTACGCACCAGAAGGCGACCTGAGTTCTGTTGCAGAACACTTCATTGCAGGTCTGCTCATCCATGCAAGGGAGATCACAGCGGTAACGAACCAATGGGTCAATTCGTACAAACGACTCAATGGTGGGTTCGAGGCGCCGAGCTGGGCGACGTGGGGCCACAACAACGAATCAGCCCTCGTGCGCGTGCCGACTGCCAAACGTGACAAGCCCGATTCCGTTCGAGTCGAGTACCGGGCTCCCGATCCAGCCTGCA
>JABDOU010000057.1 GCA_013043085.1 Acidimicrobiia bacterium | reverse complement strand
CTATCGGGGGATCTTTGTCGACAATGGCCCTGAGCCCGACGGCACCACAGACAGCACCAACTATCGCCCAAGAAGCATCCCGACGGACGAGGATTCCGACCCGGTGATCGCCCATTTCGATGGCGTCATCGCCTACAAGAACCGTGATCGTGGCATCTGGACGCGAGGCGACCACCACCTTGTCACCAACGCTGTGTTGGCTGACAATGGGGTTGGTGCCTCCTTCGCAAGTTCCGAAACAGGAATCGACGGAGGCCTCATCGTTGGTGAAAGCGCCAACCTGGGTAATCCCCATTCGTGGGAAGAGACCGGACCCGGCGGCCGGTCGTTACCCGCTCCCTGGGATCCTGCCGAGACCATCCGGGGGTACGACTTCTATGACGGACCGATTTTCGCCCATAACATTCATTTCGCCGGATTCGAGAGCAGATCGCAGCGGGCGGCAGGCGCGCTCTCGGTGCTCAACTTCACAGACTTCACACTGGACTTTCGCAATGAAGCCCGCGGTCTTTCCTTCTCGGAAGATACGAATCGGGTCTTCCTGGAATCCCGGCCACTGCCGACCGATTCCGAGGACGGCGAAGACGGCTATCGATCGGCTGTATTTCAGGATGCGGACGGGACGACGACGGGCGTGAGCGGCGCGGGGGTCGTCGTCGACAACCCGATTCTGATTGACAACGCGTGCTCTTTCCGCGAAGCGTGGGGTGCATGGGTATGTGAACGTGACTACCAACGACTCGCCCTGTCGGATCGTACGTCCGGAGGAATCGGCCGCGTGACGATCACTCGCGACGATGGTGCCCAACACACCCTCCTCGGCAGCCCGGCTGCTGGGACCCGCTTCCACTCCTCAGTGTTGGTCGGGAGGTCATACACCCTCTCCGCCGACATCGGATGGTCAGGCCACATGCAGTTCCGAACGCATGACAATCCCGCGCCCCTCTACCTCGTCATCGATGGTTGGACGACTGCGCCGAACCTGTATCGAGACTGGTGGATCGACGAGCGCAACCGCCTCGAATCCGTCGGCTCCGTCGCGGAGGTACTGGCTGGTGACGGATCCCGGTATTACCTCGAAGGAACTCGCCTGCACCTCTTGTTGGTACCACAAGAAAATCGGGACTACGCGGCCATCGAAGTTTGCTCAGTCCAGGAATGCTATTGAGCGATTCCGAATCGTTCCCCATCGAGAGAGCGATCCCGAGCACAGAGCTGAGGTAGTTCACAAACATCGCTCATCGGTTTTTCTTCCCGGGAACCAAAGTTGCCGGTTGCGCGTTGTATTAGCTACCAGACGGTTGAGCCACCCGCGTCGATGACGCATCCATGCAGATACTCTTTGGACTGGGTGCAGGATCTAGGGCTGCCGTTACCGAGAACAGGAGACATGATGTTTGATTTCCGGAGCAAGACGAAGATGATCGATCCGGAAGAGGCTCTCGCCGGACGCGACGAGGCAATCGCCGTCAACCAGCCGCACTTCGTCAACGGCAACACGATCGGACCAGATTTCCCCGCACACCTCGAACTGGCTGTCTTCGGCATGGGCTGTTTCTGGGGCGCCGAGCGGCTGTTCTGGAATACTCCGGGAGTGTTCAGTACGGCCGTCGGCTACGCAGGCGGGTTCACCCCAAATCCGACATACGAAGAGGTGTGTTCCGCCAAAACCGGTCACACTGAAGCCGTTCTGGTTGCCTACGACCCGGCCGAGGTTTCCTACGAGCAACTGCTGAAGATCTTTTGGGAAGAGCACGACCCGACCCAGGGCATGCGGCAAGGCAACGACGTCGGGACGCAATACCGATCTGCGATCTACACCACGACGGACGAGCAACTGGCCCTCGCCAAGAATACGAGGGACATGTTCCAAGCGCGACTCGATGACGCGGGATATGGCGCCGTTACGAGCGAAATCGCGCCGCTCGACGAGTTCTTCTACGCGGAAACCTATCACCAGCAATACCTGGCCAAGAACCCGAACGGCTACTGCGGCATCGAGGGAACCGGCGTCAGCTGTCCGATCGGGCTCTCGAACGTCTGAATTGGTTCGCTCGAACCATTCGAACCAAGCCGGGCGGCGCCGGTAGCATCGCCTTGTGAGCACCAACGAAATCGACGGCCCGGAAGAACACCCCGTAACCGGAAACCCGGTTACAGAAAACATTGTCATAGACGGCTTCGTGCATCAGATACCCGATGTCGACCCTCAGGAGACGTCGGAGTGGATCGAATCACTCGATGCCGTGCTGGCCGAGGACGGCGCATCGCGCAGCCAGTTCCTCCTGGCAAAACTCATGGAGCGTGGACGGCAGATCGGGATCGCCGTGCCCTCCATGACCTCAACTCCCTACATCAACACGATCCCGCCCGAGGATGAACCGGTCTATCCGGGCGACCTCGAAATCGAGTCACGTCTCCGCAAATACATCCGATGGAATGCCGCTGTCATGGTCGTGCGCGCCAATCATGTCGCGAAGGGCATCGGTGGCCATCTCTCGACGTTCGCCTCGTCTGCGTTTCTCTACGAAGTCGGATTGAATCACTTCTTTCGAGGTAAAAATGGCGGGCCCGGGGACGCCGTCTACTTCCAGGGTCATGCCGCGCCCGGCATGTACGCCCGCGCCTACCTGGAGCGACGATTGGACGAAGAGGATCTCGATCAGTTTCGCATGGAGGTCGGAACTCCCGGCCTTTCCTCGTACCCGCATCCGAAACTCATGCCGGAGTTCTGGGAGTATCCCACTGTGTCCATGGGCCTGGGGCCCATCAATTCGATCTACCACGCCAGATTCAATCGATATCTCCACAATCGCGGGATCGACGACACCTCGAACACAAGGGTGTGGTGCTTTATCGGCGACGGAGAGACCGACGAACCCGAAACACTCGGGGCCATCTCCCTGGGGGCCCGGGAGAAGCTGGACAATTTGACGTGGGTCATCAACTGCAACCTGCAGCGTCTTGACGGCCCGGTGCGTGGCAACGGCAAGATCATTCAAGAACTCGAGGCGAGCTTCCGAGGGGCAGGTTGGAATGTCATCAAACTGATCTGGGGTGGCAACTGGGACGAGTTGCTCTCCAGGGACTACGACGGTGTTCTCGTCGACAAGATGAACACCTCCGTCGACGGTGAGTATCAGCGATATAAGGCCGAGGACGGCGCGTACGTTCGTGAGCACTTCTTCGGACCAAACCCGGCTCTCCGCAAGATGGTGGAGCATATGAGCGACGATGAGGTGTGGGCGCTGCGACGTGGCGGACTCGACCCCCAGAAGATCTATGCGGCCTATGACACGGCAACCAAGCTCGAGGGCGCACCAACGGTGATCCTCGCCAAGACCATCAAGGGATACACGCTCGGACCCGACGTCGAGGGTCGCAACGCCACTCATCAAATCAAGGAAATGACAAATCAGCAGCTCAAAAATCTGAGAGACCGGCTCAAGATGACGGATCTCATCGATGACGACTGGTTTGAGGGCGACAACACGCCGCCCTATTACCGCCCGCCCGAAGACTCTCTGGAGTATCAGTACTTGATCGAAAGGCGCAAGGCACTTGGCGGCTTCCTTCCATCCCGCCCGGCACCGCTGCGGGTGCCGCTGGAACTCCCCGACGCCAAAGTGTATGACGAGGTATTCGCCGGATCGGGTTCAGCCGAAGCCTCTACAACGATTGCCTTTGTGCGGCTGCTACGCGGCCTTACCCGCGACCCCGAGTTCGGACCCCGGATCGTTCCAATCGTTCCCGATGAGGCAAGAACCTTCGGCATGGAGTCCATGTTCAAGGATCTCAAGATCTACGCGAGCCAGGGCCAGCTCTATGAACCGGTCGACCATGCGATGCTCCTGTCCTATGAAGAATCACAATCGGGGCAGATCCTCGAAGAAGGTATCACCGAAGCCGGTTCACTGGCCAGCTTCACGGCGGCGGCAACGTCGTACGTCACACGTGGCGTGCCGATGGTCCCGTTCTTCATCTTCTACTCGATGTTCGGGTTTCAGCGTGTAGGCGATGCCATCTGGGCTGCAGCTGATGCAGGCGCTCGCGGTTTCCTGCTCGGCGCAACGGCCGGACGCACCACGCTCAACGGCGAAGGGCTCCAGCACCAGGACGGACACAGCCTGCTCGTGGCCTCCACCGTGCCATCCTGTCAGGCCTACGATCCGGCGTTCGCATACGAGACCGGGGTGATCGTCAAAGATGGCCTCGAGCGGATGTACGGCCCTCGCGACGAAAACATCTTCTACTACCTGACGCTCTACAACGAAAACTATGTCCAGCCGCCAAAACCAGATGGGGTCGATGCAGGCATCCTTGCCGGCATCTATCGATTCGCACCCGCTCCGGATGGTCCTGAAAAACGCGCGACGATCATCTTCTCCGGCTCTGCCAACCTGGCCGCTCGGGAAGCTCAGTCCGAACTGGCGGAACGTTGGAACGTCGGGGCAGAGCTCTGGAGCGCTACGAGTTACAAGAAACTCCGCGAAGACGCTTTGGCGGTCCAGAGGTGGAATCGCCTCCATCCCACTGAACACCCGCACGAACCGTATGTGACCCAGCAGCTACATTCGTCACAGGGTCCTGTTGTTGCCGTCAGCGACTATATGTCCTCCGTTGCCGACCAGAT
>JABDOU010000047.1 GCA_013043085.1 Acidimicrobiia bacterium | reverse complement strand
GCATCATGTCGCCGCGAACCGAGGCCCGATCATTCATGTGGATGGTGCGGATTCCCTAGGGCGAGATCTGTCAGTCCCGGGCATCGTCCCGGTCGTCCCAAAGTACTCGAAGCCCGCACCGCGGATAGGAATGTTGGCCCGAGGCGGGAGGGAATCGTCACAGATGGACTCGCTGAAGAGACGGGGTGGCTGGCTTTGTATCCCGGACGAGCAGGAGGGCTGGGGTATGAGCTGGCCTTGTCAGCTGATCGACGCCGCATCGCGCACAATCACCTAGACGCTGTCATTGCACCGTTTAGAGCGAAACTGATGGGTCGCAGCCAGAAATCTTTCTTGCCTCATCGAAATCGGCGACTAAGTTCTTTGGCAAGGCGGGCCGCAATCAGCGGCCTTTTCCCAATTTAGGGGACCATATGAGAGCCGATCTCCCGGCCAATGAGGCGCAACGCCTCGCCACCCTTGTCGAATACAACATCCTCGATACCGTTCCGGAAGCCGCGTACGACGACATCACCGCTCTCGTATCTGAGATCTGCGATGTCCCGATCGCAGCCGTCAGCCTCATCGACGACGACCGTCAGTGGTTCAAGTCACGAGTGGGATTCGATGTCGACGAAACCCCCCGCGATCTAGCTTTCTGCGCCCACGCAATTCTCGGCGACGAAGTCCTGGTGGTTTCAGACGCACGCAACGACGAACGATTTGCCGATAATCCGCTCGTACGGGGAGATTTGAAGATCCGCTTCTACGCGGGTGCCCCGCTCGTAACAGAACAGGGGGATGTGCTCGGAACCCTGTGCGTCATCGACCATGTGGAGCGCAAACTCACCGATCAGCAGACGCGCGCGCTCCGCGTCCTGGCACGCCAGGTCATGGCGCAGCTCGAACTCAGACGCCTCATCAAGGAGCAAGCGGAGACAAGCCGCCGACTGGAGGATGCCAACGACCGGCTGCGAGTAGCGAGCACAACCGACGATGTCTCTGGCTTCCGCAACACGCGCTTTCTCCATGAGTATCTCGACGCCAGGTTGGAAGTCAAAACGGTCCCAACCGACAAATTGTCCCTGGTGTTTTTTGACATGGATGGCTTCAAGAGTGTCGTGGATACCCACGGTCACCTTCTCGGGGCAAAGGTGCTTCGCGAGGTAGCAGAAGCTGTGAATACCCAGCTCGATTTCGGTGATCACATTGTTCGCTACGGCGGTGACGAATATGTTGTGATTCTTCCTGACCACGACGCGGATGAAGCACTCGCCAAAACCGAACGAATGAAGCAGGTGATTCGTTCTACGTCTTTCCTCGCCGCCGATGGTTTGGATGTTCGGGCATCGGCCTCATTCGGTCTGGCAACGTACCCGGATGACGCTTCCAACAAAAAGGAGCTTCTCATCGCCGCCGACAAGGGCTTGTTTCAGAGCAAGGCGGACGGCAAAGACCGCGTCTCCCGGGTTCAACACGCCAGCTAGCTCGACAGCTTCTTCGGCAGACGCGATCACCAACCAATGAGCGAGTCGAGGGATTGGCAACTATGCTCGCCGCATGTCTGCACTCGATGAACTGTTCCGAAACATTGCCGACCTCCGGGCTGAACTCGATGGTCTTGCCCCCGATGACTTCGCGAGAAGGGTCGAAGTGCGCAGCAAGATCGCGGATCTCCACGCCGAGGCATACCACCTCGAGGAGGAGCTTCCGCCCGATCGTCAACACCTCGAGGCCGAGCTCAAGGAGCTCATGGATGAGAGGGCAGCCATCATCGACGGCCACATCGATCCCGTAGCACAGTCAGGTTCTCTGGCTGCGTCCGTGCCGGGCGACGCATCCGGTGCCCAGGATCTGAATCGGGCCATGGATTCGGCCGCGGATCTCGAGCGGATCGAGCGTCACATCTCCAAGATCAGGCACCGGCTCGGGATCAGTTAGCCCTCGGCGGCTTCCGCTGTAACCCGGTCGACGAGTTTCGGCGCATCGCCCCACAGCCGATCAAGGTCGAAATACGCACGGGTGTCTGTGTCGAAGATGTGCACGACGATATCGCCGTAATCGAGCAGCACCCACGTGGCATCGTCGAGCCCTTCGCGACGAATCGGGCGGCGTTCGTGATCGTCACGCAAAACCTCGGTGACGTGCTCAGACAGGCTGAGGATATGGCGTCGATTGCGACCGGTGGCGATGACGAAAGCGTCCGTGATCACAAGCAGTTCAGACACATCCAGCAGTGAGATCTCTGCACCTTGCTTCTCGTCCATTGCCGCAACCGCGGCCCGTGCCAGCGTCTCTGAATCTATGTGCAAACTATTTCACCATTGGTTGAAGCCTCGGAAATCATCATACCGAGATACCGGATTTTCATTGAATTGCGTCCGCACCCAGGATGACGCTGACGTCAACGGATCCAGAGGCCGACTGCTCGATCACAATCTCGCCGTATCCGAGCTCGTGTTCGACGAGAACAGCTTCTTGTTGTCCGGCAGGCCCCTGGGCGATGATGAGTGTTTCGCGATAGCTCGCGCGGTCGGCGTTGTCGGTTCGAAGTATCCAAAAGCCCTTTTCGATGAGCTCGCCTGCAATCGCCTGCGTGATGCCAACCTCCCTGGTGCCGTTGAGAATCTCGACCCTCGGGCGTGGATCGAGTGGCATCCGAATCGACCCGAAATGCAGGTCGAAGAAAGCCGGGTCGGCCGCCAGACCCAGAAGCTGGGTTTCACCGACACCAACCTGTCTCACCGGCGCAACCGTGGTCGTCACTCTTTCCGCCCCGAGGCCTTGCTTGATGAGCGCAGACCCGACATCGTCCTCATCAGCGAAATCGTCGACCAGACCCGGGGTCCTCGCAAGCTCGGCGATATACCCCTCCCACACAGATCGCTGACGCTGGACAAACTCGATCTCACCACCGGTTCCCACGGTCACGAGCATGGCTTCGATTTCATCGGGCGTGTAGGAAGCCGCTCCAACGCCGGCAGTTACGACAGCGCCGTTGTAGTCGGGCTGGAGGAAAGGCGACGACAGCGTGATCTCTAGATCGCGATCGAGCGTTGACGCAAGATCGCCTGGGCTCAGGACGGCGACTCCATCAATGGCGATGCCCAACTCATTCATGATTGCGTGCCGAACGGAGTCGACCCCACCGAGAACATGAGCGTCAGCAAGCCGATGCGTGCCGAAACCGGGGATCTCGATGAGGAGCGCGCCGGGGAAGAGCACAACTGAGGACTGCTCGGGTCCTGAGTTTGTCATCACGCCCACGGACACGGCACGGTCAGCGGCATCGGTTGCCACAATCAAGACCGAAGATCCTTCCACGGGTGCGAGAGCACCTTCTAGCGCGGGCTGCGGGGCATCATCCCGGCTATACCACAGGTACGAGCCGATGACCGTGCCGGCGACCATGAGCACTGCGACCAGCCCGGCGAGGACGACACGCCTGACGACCCGGGGATCTGTGGGCAGGGGTCTCACAGTTGGCGGTTCTTCAGGTGCTGCGGCGGCTGGTTCCGATCGGCGCCGACTCTGTCGATTGGAAACGCGACGTTTGGTCGGCGGGGCCGGTTCGGAAGGAACAGGTGAAGCTGTTTGTACTTCGGCGACCTCGTTTGCCACCATGGGCTGTTCTGCAAGATTGATGGATGATTTGAGGCGGGCTGCCTGCGTGGCCCCGGTTTGTTGTGTCAAGAGTTCTTCATTGGCCATAAAGGCCCTGTTCCTTGCAATAGTGCCAGGCGGCGTCCGGCACGAAGAACCGGATGGTCAGACCATCGGCTCCCCGTCGACGCAACATGGTCGAGCTGATCGGGATCTCTGGAGCATCGAGCCAGTCGAAGCGTGCTCCGGTATCTGCAACGTCGGCGCGGGTGGTTCCCGGCCGGGGAAGTACCGCAAGGCTAACCCGCTCCAGAATTTCCTCAGAACGGTGCCATGTGGGAAGGCCTGCCGCCGCATCTGCACCGAGGATCAAAACCACATCGTCATCTGCGAACTCTTCGAGCGTATCGATCGTATATGACGGACCCTCTCTGCGAATTTCGCGGTCGTCGGCCTCGAAGTAGGCAACGCCGCCAATTGACCGCGTCACCATTTCCCAGCGATCCGCAGCAGGTGTGATGTTCCGATCCGCCTTCTGCCATGGTTCTCCCGCCGGCAGAAACGTGACGACGTCCAGATCGAGCTGACGAGCAGCCAACTCACCAGCGATCAAATGCACCATGTGGAAGGGGTCGAAGGTTCCACCAAGCAGTCCGCGTCGCATCAGGTGAGGTTATGGCTTGAACTCACAGGAGGCGAAATGAGCCGCAGGCCTCTCCCCGGGACCAGGTTCGCGAAGAGAACCGACGGATCGACATAACGCCCCCTGACCCGTAACGAAAGATGGAAACCCGGCACCCCGTTATGGCCCGAGGCGATCCCCACCGCGGTTCCCGCCACCAACGATTGGCCGCGACTCACCGAGATCGCATCGAGAAACGAGAGAGTGGTTTTGACATCACCGCCGTGATCGATGGTCACTGCGAGCATGTCGGCTACCTCGCCGGCGAACGAAACCTCGCCCGGCAGCACAGCTCGCACGACCGATCTGTCCGCGGTGGCAATATCGATCCCGTAGTGGCGGGGAGGGTCGTACCGATCTGCGATCTCACCGGGAGCCGGTTCTGCGATCCCGGTGAAACCGATCAGAGCTGAAATGAGGAGTGGGACGATCGACACCATGAGATGCAAGGTATGTCGAGCATGTGACAAGAACAAGACCTTGCTCAGGGCGCGCCAGCGCCGGCGCCATATGTGGACAGGAGAAAAGGGGGGTTAGGCCGCTTGTTTTTCGATCAGCCGGGTTACGGCCATCCGAAATTCGGTCGGGTTGAATGGCTTGGAGAGTGCGGCATCGGCCTCGTGGGCGTCGGCCTGACGAGCAACCATGTGGCGACCATGAGCGGTCAAAACCATCACCGGGACCGACTTGGTCTGTGGCTGCTTGCGCAATTCGGTGAGAACTTCCCAACCGTTCATCGACGGGAGTCCGATATCGAGAACCATGGCATCCGGCGGATTCGCCAGTGCAGATTGGAGACCCTCAGCGCCATCAGCATGGAATTCGATCTCAATGCCCATCGGCTGGAGACACATGTCAATCAGTTTCTGAATGACCGGTGAATCTTCACATACAAGTAGGCGGGCCATACTGCTCCGTAATTGCGTACACCCACTCATCGGCACCCGCGCGGCGCTTCTTTACCCGAGAGATACTTTTTCTACGAACGATTCGAGCTGTCTCAACGTGCGAACTTCGAACACTCCGTCACACAATTCGCGATAGCGCGACATCACCGAATCTCCCGTGTCCCAGAACCTCGACATCTCGGGATTCAGCCACCACGTCGTACGAGCGCGTTCCGCTATCTCGGCGAGTTTCACTTCCTGAGCCGGTCGGTAATTCGATCGACCGTCGCCTGTGATGATGAGCGTCGTCCGGGGGGTAACGGCATCGCCGTATCGCTCTTCGAACGTCGAAAACACCCGGCCATAATCAGAGTGACCGTCGACGGCTACTACGTCAGCTTCTCGCATGACTCGCCCTGCGGCTTCCGTGAAGTCAACGCCGGGGGTGAAGTAGTCACTGATCTCGTCGACGCCGTCCACGAACGCAAAAACTCGCACACGGGCGAATTGGCTACGCATGGCGTACATGAGCTGCATGGTAAAAAAGGCAAATGTGGATACCGACCCGCTCACATCGCACAACATCACGACATCTGGCTTCGACACTCTCCTCTTCTTGAACGAAGGGTCAATGGGGATTCCCCCGGCAGACATCGACTTGCGCACCGTTCGCCGAACATCCAGTCTTCCGGGCTCAAGGGCCCGCTTGCGTTGGGCAAGGCGGGCGGCCAGTCGTCGGGTCAGGGGCCTGATCGTGTCCTGCAGGCGTATGAGGTCGGACCGGGTTGCGTGACCGAGATCGACATCCTCAATGGCCTGCTTACGAATTGTCGCGGCGACAGCTTCGGCACCGCGATCGGCAACGAGAATGCGTCGGATTTCTTCTTCGATATAGCGGCGCAACAATTCGATTCGTCGCCGCCGCACTCTCGACTGGTCGGCTTGTTCGAGTGGGGAGGACTCCTCGTCGACGTCGTCGAACATGGAGTCAACACCTAGCCCCCGCATCACGCGATAGAGGTAATAGACACCGCCGACCGGTCTTCCTGCCTCCACCCCGCCGAAGGCAACCACAGCTGCACGCGATAGTGACCGGATGCGATCGCTGTCTCCTCCCATGATCGCTTCCCGGAGAAGCTCGCTGATTTCCTCTGCAGCCATCTCGGATACGGGAAATTCGGTGTCCTCTTCCCTGTCGGATTCGAGTGCGTCCAGCACAGGCTGCAGTGAGAAAAAGACGTCATAGGCCCTGTTGAACGGCTCGACGTGCTCTACATGCTTGACCATCGTGGCCTGCAACGCCGATCTCAAACTCTCGCGCTCGGTGAGATCTACATATTCGAGCGCTCGCGCCGCGTCTAGCGTTTCGACCGTCGAAACGGGCACACCGGCTGATCGAAGCTCCCCCGTGAACCGGGTCATCACGTCGATCATGTCGCGAGAGAGGCTGCCACCTTGTCGATATCGGTCTGATACTTGAGCAACACCGACAGCGTTTCCGCGGTGATCCGCTCGTCCACATGATCCACCCCGAGGACCAGCAGCGTTCGTGCCCAGTCGATGGATTCCGCAACAGAAGGGGGTTTGCGCAGCGCCGATTCGCGGATCGTGGCGACTGCGGAGGTGATACCAACTGCCAGAGACTCAGGTAGTTCTGGAATCTGAGAGAGCAAGATGTCTCGCTCCCTCTCTGGTGTCGGATAGTCGATATGTAGGAACAGACACCTGCGCTTGAGCGCATCGCTCAATTCACGCGTGTTGTTTGACGTCAAGACAACCAGGGGCTGGCTGGCGGCTCCGATCGTGCCAAGCTCAGGAATCGTTACCTGAAACTCGGAGAGGATTTCGAGTAACAGCGCTTCTGTCTCAATCTCAACTCGATCTACCTCGTCAATCAACAGGACCACGGCGTCCTGCGCTCTGATCGCCGACAGCAACGGCCGCTCCAGAAGAAAATCCTCAGAGAAGATGTCATCTGCTATCGCATTCCAGCCCCCTTCGTCCTCGGCCTGAATTCTCAGGAGCTGTTTGCGATAGTCCCATTCGTAGAGCGCCTTGGACTCGTCAAGCCCCTCATAACACTGAAGTCGGATCAGCCGCCGATCGGTGATCGACGCCAGCGCCTTTGCCAACTCTGTCTTGCCGACGCCGGCCGGACCCTCGGCGAGGATCGGTTTGTCGAGACGCATCGCCAGATAGGACACGCGAGCAATGTGATCGTCTGGGAGGTAACCAACGCCGAGGAGTGCTTCAGCGAGAGCTTCAGGTGACGAAAAGCCGGTCAACGTATTTGGCCGTCGCCGTAAAGAATGTATCGCTCCGTCGTGAGGGCTTCCAGGCCCATCGGGCCGCGAACGTGGAGCTTTTGGGTTGAGATTCCGATCTCGGCCCCGAAACCGAACTCCTCGCCGTCAGTGAACCGCGTCGACGCGTTGACCATGGTCACAGCGCTATCGATCTCTTCAACAAACTGCTGGGCCGCCGAGTAATCCTCGGTGACGATCGCCTCCGTATGACCTGTTCCGTAGGTGCGAACGTGCTCTATTGCCTCATCCAACGAATCGACGACCTTGACCGACATGATCAGGTCGTGATACTCGGTTCCCCAATCTTCTTCTACGGCCTGCTTCATGTCACCCACCAGGTTTCGGGCCTTTTCATCGCCCCTGAGCTCAACTCCGGCCTCCATCAGTTGAATTGCAATACCGGGCAGGAATTTGTCCGCTACAGCTGCGTGAACGACCAGAGTTTCGGCGGCATTGCAGACGCCGGGTCGCTGGACCTTGGAGTTGAACGTGATGGCCGCTGCCTTCTCGAGATCGGCCTCGGCATCAACATAAACGTGACAATTACCTGCGCCGTCGATGACGAACGGAACCGTCGCTTCGGCCTCGATAGCGGCAATGAGACCGGGCCCGCCACGCGGCACCAGCAGATCGACGTAACCCTTGGCCTGCATGAGCGCTCTCGCTCCGTCTCTTGTGGTATCCGGGAAAATCTGAACGGCGTCGGGGTTCAGCCCTTCCCTCTCCAGAGCCTGTCGCATGACCTCGCCGATCGCGGCATTGGACGAATAGGCGTACGAACTCCCCCGCAATATCGCTGCATTGCCGGCTTTGACGCACAGGCCGCCGGCGTCGGCGGTGACATTTGGACGAGCCTCATAGATCACGGCCACCACACCGAGCGGAACCCGGGTTCGCTGCACTCTGACCCCGTTATACAGTTTCCACCCACCGGTATGAACGCCAACCGGATCCGGCAGATCCGCAACTTTGTTGAGGCCGGAAACAATGCCGTCGATGCGTCCATCATTGAGCAACAGGCGGTCCATGAGAGCATCAGAGATGCCCTCGTCGGCACCTGCTGCCATGTCCCGATCGTTGGCAGCCAGGATGCGGGCACGATCGAGATCGACAGCCGCCGCCATCGCACGCAAAGCGGCCGACTTCTTGGCTGAAGATGTTGTTGCGAGTTGCCGGGCGGCCGCCTTGGCCCTGGCACCGATGTCATCGATCATGGCCAGGAAGTGTAGCCAGCAACACTTATCGCCCCCTTGGTCATGCCTCTCTGCGTCTAAACCAGCACCACCAGATCGTCACGATGAACGGCGACCTCGCCTCCGATTGCCTCGCTGTGCCTGCCGGCGCCTTGACGCAGCTGTGAGGCGTCCAGACGCACCAGCCCTTTACCGATCAGATTCCCATCGTTCGAACGAATCTCGACGGCGGCGCCGGCCGGAAACTCACCAGAGACCGACGTCACGCCGACCGGCAACAATGAGGTTTGTCGACGATGAAGCGCATCGACGGCACCTTGATCGATGGTGAGTGTTCCGGCAGATGGTTGACCGAACGCAATCCACAACCTTCTGGCCGAAAGACCACTTGGATGAGGGGCGATCCACGTTCCGATCTCCGCCCCTCCAACGATCGCCATCGCATCCTGATCGGCGGACGCAATAACGCTCGGTATCCCCGACCAGGCCGCCATCCTCGCTGCGGCGACTTTGGTTGCCACTCCCCCTGATCCGATAGGTCCGGATCCACTGAGTCCGTCGAGGATTTCGTCGTTGTGCCGTACGGCCGTGATGAGTTCGGCCTCGTCGTTGATTCTGGGATCTTCGCCGAACAGACCGGGGGTGTCGGTGAGCATCAGCAGCAATGACGCCCCTACAAGATGCGAAACAATGGCAGCCAGACGATCGTTGTCGCCGAACCGCAGTTCATCGGTGACGACACTGTCGTTCTCGTTGACGATCGGCACAACGCCCAGCTCAAGCATGCGACGCAGCGTTGTACGCCCGTTCAGGTATTGACTGCGATTGGCGAACACATCCTTCGTGAGCAGCACCTGACCACTCAGCCTTCCGACACCGAGGAATCTCTCCGTATAGTCATCGAGCAGTGCCGTCTGGCCGACGGCAGCGGCAACCTGCATCGTTGCTAGATCTGCATCGGCTCGGTCGATTCCCAACGCCGGGAGGCCTCGTGCCACCGCCCCCGAACTCACGAGAACTGTTTGGTACCCGCCGACCCACAGAGCATCGACCACGGCTACCGCCCGATCGATGCCGCCCGCTTCGGTGAGACTCGACGAACCGATCTTCACCACAACCGTTGCTCCGCGGGGAATCGGTTGTCTCATGGTTCGTCGTCGGGTTGGAATTCGAAGACGATATCTCCGATCCGGACGTCGTCCCCCGGTT
>JABDOU010000033.1 GCA_013043085.1 Acidimicrobiia bacterium | reverse complement strand
GGAGGAAGAACCGTCCAGCTTCCCGTGAGGAGCGCGAGCTGACGCTGTATGGCCGGGTTGTCGCTTTCGATGATGGACCGCGGGCGGAAGCCGGCCGTGCGCAACCCGTCGTCGATCAACTCGCGCGTGTGAGAACCGGACGGGTAGAGAACCCAGGACGCCGGTTCGACCCCGGTCCCAGGTCCGTACAGGTGGAGCGTTTCCGATCGGAGGTCGATCGTGTCGAAACCAGGAGCAGGACTCACGACTACCGCGATCTCATCTCGAAAACGCGCGAGACGTTCCAGAAGTGCGGCGGATGAATCGACCACCACGGACATCTCGACGTTGGGGTTGCCGGCATGAAACTTGGCTATCGACCTGTCGAAGAGATAGAGGGCAGCTGCGTCGACCATTCCGACTCGGAGCCTGCCGGACCTGCCTTCGCGGTGCTCGCCGATGGCCTCGAGCATCTTCTCGCTTTCTTCGAGTACCCGGCCTGCGTACAAAGCGAACCGCTCGCCTGCGGCGGTGAGCCGCCTGCGTCTGCCGAATGGCTCGACCAGTTTCGCTCCCAAAAGTTGTTCGAGGCGGGAGATTCCCTGTGATAGGGCGCTTTGGGTTACGTCGAGGTCGGTGGCGATTTCTGAAAAGGTACTACCACCGCCGATCGCGAACACGTAGCGAAGCTGCTGAAGGCTGATGCCTGACAAGTCGGCAAGGGTTGGCTGCGGCTGCTCATTCGGGTGTTTCAAGATTAATGCCCTCTTATGTAATACATTAAAAAGTTTAATTAGAAATAAGGATTATCAACCCGTAACGTGATGGAAGCGAGGACAGATCAAGGTGCAGATCAACCTGCCGATCGACCAAGGACAGAGGTACCACCGATGAGCGAATTGCGAATACTTACGCCAGGCCTCGGAGCCGTCTCGACGACTTTGATGGCTGGCGTCATGCTGGCGCGTAAAGGACTAGCCAGACCAATCGGGGCACTCTCCGAGTACGGAGATCTGGACGGGAAACCGATCAACGACCTTCTAGCTCCTCTTGACCAGATCTCGTTTGGCGCGTGGGATCCTTATGACGAATCTGCGTATGAAGTTGCCGAGCGGTCAGGTGTCCTGAGTGCCGAACATCTGGCAGCGGTCGCCGACGAGCTGATGGAGATCGTTCCCAAATCTGCGGTGTTCGATCCGACCTGGGTGCAGGCACTTTCGGGTGCACCGCATGTGAAGACCGGGGATTCCCACATGGATCTCGTCGAGCAGATAATCGAGGACATCGAGTCATACCGAGCTGACGGGCAACGGGTCGTCATGGTCTGGTGCGGAAGTACCGAGGCTTATCACCACCCGACGGCGGTCCACCAATCCCTGACGGACTTCGAGCTTGGCCTCAAGAACAATGACAGTGCAATCGCACCGAGTCAGTTGTATGGCTACGCCGCGATCCGTGCAGGCGTTCCCTTCGCCAATGGCGCCCCGAACGTAACCGTTGATATTCCGGCTCTCGAGCAGATGGCCGAACAGTATGGCGTGCCGATCGCCGGCAAAGACTTCAAGACCGGCCAGACGTTGATGAAGACCGTTATTGCTCCCGGGCTCAAAGCGCGGAGACTCGGTGTTCGCGGCTGGTTCTCCACCAACATCCTGGGGAACCGGGACGGGCTGGTTCTCGATCACCCCGACAATTTCCGATCGAAGGAGATCACCAAACTCGGCGTGCTTGACTCCTTGCTGAAACCGGAAGAACATCCCGACCTGTACGGCGATCTCTCACACGAGGTGCGGATCAACTACTACCCACCGGCTGGAGACAACAAGGAGGGATGGGACAACATCGACATTGTCGGTTGGATGGACTACCCGATGCAGATCAAGGTCAACTTCCTGTGTCGTGACTCCATCCTGGCAGCGCCCATCGTGCTGGATCTTGCCCGGTTCCTCGATCTCGCCGGGTCTGCGGGCAATAGTGGGATTCAGGATTGGCTCGGGTTCTACTTCAAGAGCCCCCATCCGGTCGAGGGCCGCTCCGTGGAGCACGATCTCTTCGTCCAGGAGCGGGTTCTCATGGACGAGATTCGAGCATTGTCGGGTCGACTCGCTCCTGTCGACTGAGGTTCGACCCGGTTCGACCCGGTTTCGACACGATCGCATCGGTGGTGGTCCCGTGGTAACCGTGTATGACCGGCGGCCGGAGGTGTGGGCCCATATGGTGCCGATCGACGATCAGCCATATACTGCCATTCCGGGGGCGATCGAGGGTTGTTGCCTTCGGTTGATCGGAGGATGTGGTTTTGGCACGATGGCGAGCTCGTCTATTCGGTAGTTTCTCGCTGGCTCAAGGCGGAGTCACGCTCGACGTCCCATCGGCCATCTCCAGGAGTCTGTTGGCGTACCTCCTCGTGACCGATGCCCCCGTCCATCGTGATGTGATCGTCGATCGACTGTGGCCCCACCAGGATCCAACGGACGCCCGCAACACGTTGAGTCAGGCAATCTGGAAATTCAAGAATGCTGTGGGTTTTGAGATAGCAAACGAATTGCTTGATATCAGTCACGACTGGCTATCGATTCGTTCAGAGGCGGACATATTCGTGGACGCCATCGAGTTTGACGGCCTGCTCAGAACAGCTCTGAGGTCTGATACAACCCACCAGGTAAAGCGCCAGAACCTCGAGGACGCCATCGATCTCTACGAGGGTGACTTTGCGCTGGGCCTGTTCGACCCCTGGGTAACGCCGCGTCAGCGTTACTACCGGAACCAGGTGAGCGAGGCGCTGGACAGCCTGTGGGTCCTGCAGGCCGCCGATGGTGATTTCGTTCAATCTCTATCAACGCTCAGGCGATTGGCCCAGCTGGTGCCGCAACGCGAATCGGTTCACCGGCAAATCATGAAGTCCCTTCACCTTCTGGGTAGACGGGCTGAGGCGATGGAATATTTCGATGAGGTGGCTACGACGTACAGGTCCGACTACGGCCGTGATCCATCGGCCGAGATGAGGGCGCTGTTTCGTGCAATCGAATCCGGTTCACAACGGCATCATCCCCCCGGAGACGATGCCTCCTTCATCGGTAGATCTTCCGAGGTCGAACGAGTCGTCAAGCTGGTCATGGGATCGCTTGCGTCGCGCGGTGAACTCATTTTTGTCGAGGGCGAGCCGGGAATCGGCCGTACTGCGTTCGTCGGAAAGGTCGCATCGGAGCTCTACTGGCGTGAATGTCGGGTAGTGAGCAGGACCTGTGACGACGCGCGAGCCGGATCGTATGCGACCATGGTCGCTCTGATACGAGAGCTGCTCGACGGGTCCTCAGTCTTGCGAATTGAGTCGATGGTTCCTCCTGTTTGGGTGAAGGCCGCCGCCAGGTTGATTCCTGAGCTTTCTCGATACCTTGGTTTGGATTCGACCACCTTGCCGCCCGTTGAGAACGAAACCCGAAGAACCCGTGAATCTCTCGCGAGAGTGCTGGTTGCGTTGTTGTCCAAGCGGCCTGGTGCCCTGATACTCGACGACGTCCATCGAGTGGATCCAGACACCGGGGAGATGTTGGAGGAGTTGATTGAACGCGTGGCTTTGGCTGGTTGTACGGTCATTGTGAGCTATTCGAGCGATGCGCTCGCAGTGCGCCCCGGCGTCATCGACTCTCTTTCGGCCGCCGACCGTACGATCGGGTCGGAGACCGTGACGATCCCGCGATTCGAGCGGCACGAGTCGGCGGAGTACATCCGAACGGTTGGCGATCTCGTCGTTTCGCCATTGACCGAAGCTGATCTTCATGACCAGTCCGGCGGGGTCCCGTTGTATCTCGGCCTGCTCCTGAAGGCGGCGAGGCCGGCCCTCGAATCGGGCGAGATACATTCCGGCAAGGAAATGATTCCGACGTCGCTTTCCTCTGCGATCGCCCGGCGGCTCGCTGGTATCAGTCAGGAAGATCGCGAACTGATGGAAGTCCTGGCGGTGGCCGATCGGGGGCTGAGCGAAGCGGACCTGGCAGGCATCATCGGTGATCCAGTCGAAAGCGGCCTCGCGAGGCTCGTCCGGGGAGGCCACGCACGCGAGAGCGAAGGTATGTTCGAGATCGATCTCGATCTCGCCCGGGACGGGATCATCTCCTCCCTGGAGCCCATGAAACTCCGAAGCCTGCACCGGATGCTGGCTGCTTGGATTGCCGGCCAGGACGGTGCCAGTCTGGCGGAGTTCGCGCATCATGCGGAGCACGGGGGATTGCACCAGGAAGCTGCACTCGCCTACGTGCTGCTAGCGGAGGAGTTCCTGTCCCTCAACGCGCCGGCGGCGGCGACCCATCATTTCGAACTCGCGATTGACGCAGGACAATCAGGTGGTCTTGATCGCAAAGCCCTGTGGGTCGCGGTACGTCGCTATGTCGATGTACTGAGCTCCATTAATCAGCCGCCCATCAGGTCTGACCTGGCCGACGTCGTGCGAGATCTGGCTTCGACCGATGCCGAGCGGCTAGAGGCGCTGCGGCTGACGGCCGAACTGTTCATGGTCGAAGATCGCTTCGTCGAGGCGGCTGCCGCGTGCTCAAAAGGACTGGCGCTCACAACCTCGCCTTCCGAACGCGGCGCGTTTGGCCTGCTCCTTGCACGGATTCGCCGCTTACAAGGCGACGCTCTGGTTGGAGCACTGGAGATAGAGGAGATCCTCGCCATGGACGGGCTTCCTCTACCGCTTCGCGTCCAGCTCTTGACTTCATTCGGCATGCTGTTACTGAGCACGTCTCGAACTGATGAACTTCAACACATCATCGCCGAAGGCCTCGATCTCGTTGACGACGACATGATGCGCGCTGATCTCCTGAACGTGAGAGCCTTGCGTGAACTCGAGGCCGGCAATATTGCCGAATCCATCCTCCGTCAGCGCGAGGTGTACGACCTGGCTGCACGTGTTGGCTACCAGCACCGCATGGCGGTCTCGCAGTGGAATCTGTCGATCTCGCACCTCAACCTCGATCAGGTTACCGAGGCGATCACAGCCGCTGATGCTGCCATTGAGCTGGGTCGCAACATCGGGTCTGTGTACGTTGAAACAATGGCGGGCCTGGCCCTGGCTTCAGCTCTCTACGAAACCGTCGGGAGCGACCAGCAGGTCGATGATCTGGTACGGGTCGCCCGGACGTTCGGGCGCAGACATCGAGTGACAAGCGCCGAGACCTGGGCTGCCGAGTTGGAAGCACTGTTGGCACACGACAAAGGCCATGCAGCAGAGGCCAAAAAGATGATCGATCACGCGGTCGAGCGGAATCGAGAGTTAGATCTGATGTGGGGTGTCCTGAACGCTCTGCTGTCGCGAGCCTTGATCGCTCTGGACTCAGGCTTCGATGAGGCAGCTCTCGCTGACATTGATGAGGCTTCCCGATACCGGGAGCACCTGAAATCGAAACATCATCTGGGGCCGATCCGAGCCATGCGAGCATTGGCTCTCAGCCGATTGGGTGATGTGGAGGCCGCCATGGACTCGGCCCGGGCGGCGCTGGCAGAGCCGATGACCTGGTATTCGCGCCATCGCTCCTACCTACTGTTGGCTGACGCATTTGGTGAGCTTGGTGATGAGCAGGGGCGGGCGGATGCCATCGAACTCGCCTACGAGCACCTGAACCGTCGTGCAGCACGGCTTCCGCAAGGTCTGAAAGAGCGGGCATTTCGCAGCGGAATCGCCGAACGCATCGTGGAAACCTGGTTGGTCACGAAGCCACGAATCTCCAACGCCAGAATACGCAACCACATGGGTGAGATGGTGTCGGTGGAGTGGACCGTCTCCCGCCCGGACGACATTCTCGTTGGCGACCTGAGAGCGAGACGACGCCACCGCATACAGCGGATGGTGGCACAGGCGCGAGCGGCGGGAGTCGTGTCGCCCCCTATCAAGGAGTTGGCCGCGATCTTTCGGGTGAGCGAAACGACGGTTCGTAGAGATCTCGATACGTTGCGTAGTCGCTGAGCTACAGCCCGCTAAACAACCCGTAGCGGTGCCCCTGCCCGTCTAACTCATGGTGGCGGGGGACACGGGGGATGTTTCTCTCTCTCCCATCGGTGGCGACGAGTTCGGAGAGAGTCGGGCGATACCCGGATGAGATTCTTGCTCTGCCCCATCGGGAGATACCCGGGGTTTTCAGGTAAGGAGCTCATATGAAGCGTCGACTCGTCCTGTTCGTTCTCACCAATCTCGCGGTTCTCGTGGCTGCCGCGGCACCGGCCATGGCCGCTCACGGCAATTGGGGCTAAGGGCAGGCAACCCGCCTTTGAACCCCCAACCAGGGTTCACAACAAACATTCTCGAGCTCCGGCCCTCCAGAAGAGGCCGTTGAGAGACCACAAGCTGGTGAGCGCTCGGATCAGATTTGACGCGGGTGCTCACGCGCGCAGAGCGGCTCCATATGGGGTCTGATTTGTGTTGGAATAGCAGGGTCTGGGGCAAGGCGCGGGTGGTGGGAGAGACTAGAGAGAGACCCCGATGGCATCTTGAGCGTTCATTTCGGCGCGCCGGGGTCAGGCAAACCAAACGTGTTGGATACATCGATGGATGGTTACGTCGATGGTCAGGGGTTGCTCGGTCAGACGTTGCCGCTATTGATAGCGGCAGGTATTGATAGCAGCAGGCGCATTGTGATGAGTAGGTGGGCTGTAGGTGCGCTGTAAGTGCGCCGGTAGCTTTCAGGGGTCGTTGGAACTGGCGAGCGACTTCGATCGGGCGTACGCGATATAACCGCCGGCAATCAAGCCGAAGAGGTGACCCTCCCACGACACTCCGGCACCTGCCGTTGGCAATGCGCCCCACTGGATGCTTCCGTACAACAATGCAGCCAGGACGGCGATCGCTACCGACCGCAGACTGCGGCCGATGAAGCCGTCGACGACGAGGAATCCAAAGTATCCGAATATCACGAG
>JABDOU010000021.1 GCA_013043085.1 Acidimicrobiia bacterium | reverse complement strand
CCGTATAACAGCTACGCAAGAGCAGGTCTGCCGCCAACTCCGATTGCTGCTCCCGGGTTGAGGTCGCTCATCGCCGCCGGAGATCCCGACGACACGCCCTTCTTCTATTACGTGCTCGTCGACCCCGACGGCAGTCATGGTTTCAGCGTGACGCTCGAGGAGCACAACGAAAAGGTGGCCAAGGCCCGCGCCGAAGGCGTCTTCTAGTGATGCGCCTGGCGCTGCTGGGCAACCCGGTGGGTCACTCTCGATCTCCGGCGATGCATCACGCAGCTCTGGCCTATCACGGTGTTGAGGGTGTCTACGACGCGCGGGAGGTGGATGCTGCTCAGTTCGCATCTGCTGTCTCGGAGATCGCAGTTGGAACGTTGACGGGTGTGAACGTGACCATGCCGCACAAGAGTCTGGCGTATGCGGCATCCGAGGTGGTCTCTGCAGATGCTGCCATGGCGCGGTCTGTGAACACCATGATGGTACGTGACCAGCGGGTCATGGGCATCAGTACCGATATCCCTGCCATCCGCGCGTGTTGGAGACGGGCGGAGTTGCCCGCCGACGATGTGCTCATCCTGGGAAGCGGCGGCGCCGCCGCCGCCGCTCTTGTGGCCGTGGCCTCGATCACGGCGGGTCGGATCAGCGTATCGGCCAGACGCCTGGGAGCGGCCGCGCAGGTTCTGAAGTCGGTCGGGGTAACCGGGTCGGTTGTGGATTGGGGCGATCCGTTCGCCGGTGTGATCGTCAATGCCACCCCACTCGGCATGTCCGCCGAGGAGCTCCCGACGCCGATGGCGGCTCGCAGCACAGGACTCTTTGACATGGCCTATGCCGACCGACCGACGCCTGCGGTCATCCTGGCCACGGAGGGCGGAGTGCCCTTCGTTTCCGGCATCGACATGCTCGTAGAGCAAGCTGCGCTCAGCTTCGAATGGTGGACCGGTCTGCCCGCTCCAAGGCACGAGATGAGAATCGCGACAGGTTTGTAAACACCCTCAAGACCTGAACTGCGTGGGCCGAAATAATGGCGACACAGTTAAGGAGACAGGTTGAGAACCGAATCGCGTCATTTCGGCTCGATGCTTGTGCAAGAGGGCGTGCTCACAAAAGAGCAGCTCGACGAAGCGCAGCAGATACAGAGTGAAAGCGGCAAGTCGCTCACGCGCATCCTGGTCGACCAGGAGTTCGTCGACGAAACCGATCTCGTCAAAGTGCTCGCCAAGCAAATTGGCATCGAATACATTGCGCTTGAGGAAATCACGGTCGATCCCACCGCGGCTGCTCTGATTCCCGACAACATCGCTAAGCGATACGCTGCGTTGCCGGTGCTGTTCGACGGCGACAAGCTCATTGTTGCCATGGCTGATCCGGCCAATGTGCTCGCAATGGACGACATCAGGTCGATTTCCGGTATGGAGATCGTGCCCCGGGTCGCTCCGCGCAGCGCGGTCGAAGCAGCTATCGCAAGGATGTCGTCCTACAACGATTCGGTCACCGAGTTTGCCGACTTCGGAGAAGAAGAAGAGAAGGAGGATCTCTCTGCTCTCAAGGAAGCAGTCGACGAGGCTCCGGTCGTCAAGCTCGTCAACACGATCGTCACCCGCGCTGTGAACGAAGGGGCATCGGACATTCACATTGAACCTGGTGAAAAAGACCTCCGCGTCCGCTTCCGAGTCGACGGTGTTCTGCATGAAGTCATGTCGACACCGAAGGCCATTTCGAATGCTCTTGTCAGCCGTCTGAAGATCATGGCTGATATCAACATCGCCGAGCGACGAGTGCCCCAGGACGGCCGTATGTCTCTGAAGATGAACGGGAAGCCGGTCGACCTCCGCGTTGCGACGTTGCCGTCGGTGTTTGGAGAGAAGGTCGTCCTGCGTATTCTCGATCGATCATCGGTGCTGTTGGAGCTGGTGGATCTCGGTTTCCTGCCGCAAACACTTGCTCGATTCGAATCGGCCTACACCAAGCCCTATGGCGCGATTCTCGTAACCGGCCCGACCGGTTCCGGCAAGTCGACCACGCTGTACGCCACGCTCAACGTGCTGAACAAGCCCGAGGTCAACATCATCACCACGGAAGATCCAGTTGAGTATCGCCTGGCAGGGATAACTCAAGTTCAGGTCAACAAGAAGGCCGGATTGACCTTTGCGGCCGCATTGCGCTCAATCCTGCGTTCCGACCCCGACATTGCCCTTGTTGGTGAGATTCGTGACCACGAGACGGCGCAGATCGCAATCGAAGCTGCCCTGACCGGTCACCTCGTGCTTTCAACCCTGCACACCAACGATGCCCCATCGAGC
>JABDOU010000416.1 GCA_013043085.1 Acidimicrobiia bacterium | reverse complement strand
TCATCACCCACGGCGTTGGCCCGATGCGCCGCTACACGCTCGGTGCAATCCTGCTCGACCTGGAAGATCCGGCCAGGGTGATCGGGCATCTTCGAGAGCCGCTTCTGGTACCGAATGAGCACGAACGGGACGGTTATGTCCCGAACGTCGTGTATTCGTGCGGCGGAATGATCCACAACGATCTGCTCGTGATTCCCTATGGCTTCTCAGATATGGGAGCTGCCGTTGCCAGTGCATCAGTCGACGACGTGCTCACTGCATTGACGGGCTGAGGTCTCTCGCGGCGCGGAACCGGTTGTATAGGCGCGGTAACGCCACGGCAGGAGCTGCCCAAAACTGCTCCGGTTCGATGTCGATCCACGGATGCTCGGAAGGCTGTCGACGAACTCTGTTGCCGAACCCCTTGATGATCTCGACAGCTGGTTTCGGCGATCCGTCCGATCTCCACAGTCCAAATGAGCGTTCATGGATTGCGACGTCGAGTGGAGGCTCGGACCAGATCCCGGGTACGTAGTCGGAGTAACACCACAGCATTGCGCCGGTGCACCCGGCATCATGGAGCGCCTCCAGACATCGCCCGGTATATGCGGCGGCCTCTTCCTCGCCCACCGACATCGTCGAAACCTCGTGGTCGACGACGTTGTCGCCTGTAGCAAGCGTCGGCAGGCCGAACTCCGAGAACAGGACGTCTCCTTTTCCGGCCAGCCATCGGGTCACGATGCTCAGGAAGGGCAAGAGGTGCTCGTCGGTCGGCCCTGCCGACCACGGGGCATAGATCGGATAGCCGTGCATCGTGAGAAAATCGCATGCCTCCAGGGCTTCGGCGGGACCCAGGTTGCGATCTTGTTCGAGATCTTCCATGTGGAGCCCGGTCGTGATCAGCGTTTTCGGGTCGGCAGCGCGAATCGCCGACGTGATGTTCATGAGCCACTCGCGTCCTGAAGCCTTGTCCGGTGGCGTTACGCAGTTGGAGTTTTCGTTTCCGAGGTCCCACGCCCACACTGACCCGTGGCCGGCGAGAACGCCGGCCGCTTGGCCTGCAAGCAGTGTCTGAGCCCTGGTCACATGAGGATCTGAGTACCAGTTCCGCAGCCCGACCGTGGATGCAGAGCCGCCGGATACGACACGGAACCGATCGTCACCGTCGCTCCCGCCGGTCGCCCAGGGCGGGATGAGGTTGACCCCGGACATATGGCCCGTGAAGAGGGTTGGCATGATGTCGAGGCCAGCCGCCTCCGCAATATCGGCGACCTGGACAAGGCGCCCGAGCATGGTCTGGTCCACTGATGCCGGGGCAGGTTGGAAGGCCTCCCACGTGAGAAAAAACCGGACCGAGTCCATGCCGGCGTCGGCAATGCGTTCGAAGTCTCGCGCCACTTCCTCGGGTTCGAATGCGCTCCACCATCGCATAGCGCTTCGGGCGGGCCAGTAGTTGACACCAAGTCGGAAGTGGTCACCGGCGCCGGTGTCAGAGCTCATGAGATCGTTGACGTTCCGTGAACGTCGAGGACCCTGTGATACACGTTGATGTACTCGTCGGCCATGCGCCCCACATCGAAGCGATACTCAACCGAAGCGCGTACAGCCGATCCGTCGAGTTCGGCCGAAGAGCGCACCGCGGTGCTCGCCTCTTCGTACGTTCCCACGAGGAAGCCATTTACGCCCTCCTCAATGAGTTCGCCCATCGAGCCCCGTTCGTGGGCAATGACGGGTGTACCCGATGCCATGGCTTCGACAACGCTGAAGCCAAAGGGTTCGTCGAAGTTGATCAGGTGGAGGAGAGCCCTTGCCCCCGAGAGCAGCGGCCCGCGCTCATCCGGGCCTACCGGTCCGATGAACCTCACCCTGTCGTCATCGATGCGGGGCTTCACCTGTTGCTCGAAGTAGTCCTCATCCTGAATGATTCCCGCGATGACGAGCGGAAGGCCTGAACGTTCGGCTACATCGATCGCCTCAACCGTGCCTTTGTGGGGGTGGATGCGCCCGAAATAGAGGAGATAGTCACCTGCCCCTGGTTCGGCAGCAAACGCATCCATCTCGATTCCATGGTGGATGGTCGCGAAGTACTCGAGATCTGGATGCCGGTCGGCGTCGCTGATGGCCACGTAGTAGCCGGTGGCGTTGTATTTCTTGTAGACCGGAACGATCCGCTCGGACGAGAACCCGTGGATAGTCGTCACCACGGGCGTGCCGACCAGGCCGCTGTATGTCAACGGCAGAAAATCGAAGCTGTTGTGAATCAGGTCGAACTCGTCTGCCCGTTCGAACACAGACGAGATATGAAGCGCCTCCCACACTTTCGGGTCCAGGTCAGGATCCTCCGAGTATCCGGTAGGGGCAGTCCCTGCAAGACGTGCCCCGGTTACAGAGTCGGCCGTGGCAAACAAGGTGACGTCGACGCCGCGTTCCACAAGACCTTCGGTGAGCAGAGAAACGAACTGCTCCCACGGTCCGTAGTGACGCGGTGGGACGCGCCAGGAGATCGGAGCCAGCATGCCAACGCGGAGGGGATTGGTAGTCGAATCGGGAGGCGCCATCAGGCGGGAAGCGTACTCAGGCAAAGACCGCCTCCATCGGACCGTTTCAGCGTGCGCAACGAGCAACAAGAGAGTCAGAAAGCTCGAATACTCCTGAGGGTTTGCCCTGTACGCTGATGGATTCGATCCCATGTACGCACCTCTTCGCCTTCTCTACAGCCTTCGACCCCATGCGCCTACCGGACTTCTCTTCGGAGCGCTGGCGGCGGGCTTCATGTTTGCCCTCAGCCCGTTCTCGATTCCAGACGTCGCCGATCAATTCGGGATCGGAATCGGCGCCGCCGGGATGCT
>JABDOU010000414.1 GCA_013043085.1 Acidimicrobiia bacterium | reverse complement strand
CTCGCAAGGTTTCTGAAGATTGCAGCTCTGCGGTTTTCCGATCGAGATCAACCCAACGGTCGACCAGCCAGCGCAATCGATCTGATTCACTATCGGGAATATCTCTAGCTGATACCCGCCAGAAACTGACCCGGATCGCCGTTCCCACCAAAGATCCGGACCAAATCTCACGCAGGGAAGCCATGCCATCCAACCCGGTGTGAGTTCCGAACACGACGTCATAACCGGACTCCAGCAATGCCAGCGAACCTCCCGGCTGCGGCGCCAGCATGTGTTTGAGCGAGCTGAACCGGCCTGCGAGTTCTGGATGGATCTCGCTCATACGGCGAATCGACGAATCGCGTTTCTGCTCGGTGAACCGGGTACCTTCGGGATAGATCATCACCGCGTCCTCAGGACCAAGATCGCGAGACAGATCCCGTATCGCCGCCAGCTCATCCTCTCTATTCGAACCGCTTCGATCAACAAAATGATTTGGTAGTCGCGACCCGACAATATCGAGGGCCGGGTCTGAGAGCAGCTCGCGTTTCAAGATCCATCTCAGCCGGATGCCGCCGCGGTGTGCAACAAGTGCCGCCGGGATCAACACATCGATCATCGAGGCGTGTCTCATCATGAGGATGTAGGGCCCTGGTTTCGCCTGGTCCAATCCCGAAACCTCGACGGTCATCGAAAAGGCTTTCGTGACCACCATAAGCATGAAGTTGGCCCACCGCCCCTGCAGTTGATAACTCCAGCGCAGGAGGTTGTTGGATGCGCCAAAGCCACTGAGCATGAAGTGCATGCCCGCCGCCGCGATCCCGATGATTTCGGTGGTCAGATAGGCCCAGGCAACAACCAGCAGCCGAGTAGCGGTGAAGGTGGTGTTGCCGCTGAGCGAACGAACGGCATCGACGGTAGCGGCGGCCATCAGCAGCAACGGAGCCAGGACAATCGAACCCACCCACATCGCCAGAATCGTCGAGAACGTTCGGGCACGACGGCGCCAGATTCTGGAATTCTGGTCCATCCGAAGAACATACCCGATCAATGCTCAAGCGGGCGTGGAGTTTTGCCGATGTATCAATACGGAATTGAGTCTTTCTGAGGAAAAGTGATGAGTGACAAGTACCGATTGGTGACGCGAAGCGATTTTGACGGTCTCGTATCGGCCGTTCTCATGGAACAGCTGGGCTTGATCGACGACATTCTCTTCGTGCATCCCAAGGACATGCAGGATGGTCTCGTTGCGATCACCGATCGGGACATCTGCACCAACCTGCCGTACGTCCCCGGCGCTCACCTCGTCTTCGATCACCACCATTCTGAGACAATTCGTAATCAGGGCCAGGCAGAAAATCACATCATCGATCCGGCTGCGCCTTCCTGTGCTCGGGTCGTGTACGACTACTACGGCGGTGAGGAAGCGTTCCCCAACATTCAGTTGGACATGATGGAAGCCGTCGACAAGGCTGACTCGGCCAACTACGAGCTCAATGACGTTCTGTTCCCATCTGATTGGACGCTGCTGAACTTCGTGATGGACGCCAGGACCGGGCTTGGCCGATTCCGCGACTTCCGCATCTCCAACTATCAGCTCATGATGAAGCTGATCGGTCTCTGCGCTGACCATTCGATCGAGGAGATCCTTCGTGACCCCGATGTCTCCGAACGAGTGGAGCTGTATCGTGAACACGAGGGTCCCTTCAAAGAGCAGCTAAAGCGGTCTACGCGAGTCGAAGGGAAGGTTCTCGTGGTCGATTTGCGAGATGAGGATGTCATCTTCGCGGGCAATCGGTTCATGATTTACGCCATGTACCCGGACACCTTCATGTCCATCCATGTGCTGTGGGGGAAACAACGCCAGAACACCGTATTCGCCATGGGTAAATCGATTATTGACCGCAGCTCACGTACCAACGTCGGGACTCTCATGCTCGAACACGGCGGCGGCGGCCACAGGGCAGCAGGCACATGCCAGGTTTCGCACGACGAGGCTGATCGCGTGCTCGAGGCTTTGATCTATCGCGTAAACGCAAACGGCTGACAAAAAATTCGCGAGACATCCAACCGCACTCTGCGCGCCAGGTAGCTTGTGATGGACATGAAACTGCCAGACCGGCTACTTCCCGAGTTCGTCAAGCCACCCATCTACAAGGTGTACGAGGGACGGCTGACCCAGAAACTCGATCGAGACCATCTGCCGCAACACATAGGCGTGATTCTCGATGGCCATCGGCGATACGCGAAGGCTGAAGGATACGAAGACTTCACGCGGTCCTATAGAGCCGGCATGCGAAAGTTCGAGACGTTCCTCGAGTGGGCGTCGGTTCTTGAGCTCGAAGCGATCACGGCCTGGGTTCTTTCGACCGAAAACCTCAACCGGCCTCCCGAAGAGCTTGCGCCCTACTTTCAAGTTCTGATAGATCTGTTTGAGCGATTGCCGATGACGGCCGGCGAATGTGGATACTCGGTTCGCTTCATCGGCAGCCTCGATC
>JABDOU010000413.1 GCA_013043085.1 Acidimicrobiia bacterium | reverse complement strand
GAAATAGGACACGGCTCGCGCTACCGAGTTCCCTGATTTTTAGAAGAAATTCTTTGACGAGCTTTTGCATCGAACTGGAAAAATGTGAAAAACCCTGCAACTCAGAGTGGTTTCACGTGTCCTATCGACAATGAACGCCGCGATTTCCTCATCCACGATCCCCCCCGTCGACGCTTTCCGACAGGAGTCGGCAGGGAGGGTTGCCAGGCGCGTTGCCGCGCGCCCGGAGCAAAGCTCTTCGGCACCGCTCGGATGGTTGCAACATCGCGTTTCCGCGACCACCATAGGAGCGCTGATGGCGGAATATGACACCGACTCTGCTGTGGCCGACAGCGACCAAGAATTGGTCGCCCTGGCCCAGGAAGGCGATCTCGAAGCATTCGGGGTTCTTGTGCGCCGTCATCAGGGGTTCGTATTCGGGGTGATCTTGCGGGTTGTCAAGAATCGCTCAACGGCCGAAGATCTGGCCCAGGACACGTTTTTACGGGCTTTCAAGAACCTGAACGGCTTTCGGGGCGACGCTCAGGTTCGGTCGTGGCTCTATCGAATCGGCAACAACCTCGCAATCAACCACGTCACGCGCAACCGCGAAAACCCGACAGAGGTGGTTCCCGAGAGGTCAACCGGAAGGTCGACGGCCCGATCCGCCGAACAACGCGACCTCAAGGAAGCAATGGAAGCCGCGATTGCAGAGTTACCGGAAGACCTTCGACGGCCGCTCGTCATGCGAGAGTACGAACATTGTTCATACGAACACATCGCCTACGAGCTCGACGTCCCGTTGAACACGATCCGGACCCGAATCTTCCGTGCGAAGCGCGCACTTCAGGGATCTCTGGAGGAGTGGCGATGACAGCGTGCAACATCACCGACGACGGACGCATCGAATTCGCCCTCGGAACCTCCACCGAACTCGATGAGCACATCGAGACCTGCTCGGAATGTCAGGATTATCTGGCGCAGCTCTGGTCTGACGAACTCGATGTCGACTTGAGCGTCCAGATCGTGCAAGCGCTGCGCCTCCAGCAATTCCTGGAGTCTGTGATCGGGCTGGCTGCCGATATCGCAGAGGATCTCGGCAAAGCGGCGTTGCGCTATGGAGCCGGCAACGACAGTTCTGGTTAACATCGCACAGCGAGCTCTCTAGGGGTGCAGCGTGGATCTTCAAACAATCATCGCGACCGGTAGCACCGTTGGCATCATCATTCTGGTGACGTTGATAGTTGGGCGGGTGGTTGGTTCGCGGGTCAACGAGCAATTGCAGGGCCTGGTTCAACAGCTCGTTCCGGTTGTGATCGTGACGTCGATTCTCATGGGAATCCTGATCATCATCGATCCTTCGCAGGCGGGCCGATTGCTTGATTCGACGTTTGGCTTCATTCCCAAAGCTGTTGTTGCGGTATTGATCATCTTGATTACACGATCCGTCGGACGCATCGTCGGGACCATCATCGAGACTGCGTTGCGCTCGTCATCTCCGATACTCGCACGGCGTGCCGGTTTTGGGCTGTCGATGGGGATTCTGGGTCTTGGGGTGATCATCGCCCTCGAACAACTCGGTGTCCCGACGAACATCATCTTGATACTGGTCGCCGCGCTTGCGTTTGGTTCGGCTCTCGCAGGTGGGTTGGCCGTCGGTCTCGGTTCGCTGTCGATCTCGCGTCAGGTCGCCTCCGGACGGTATGTGCAGGATCGTTTCCAGCCCGGCCAGCTACTTCGCATCGAAGGGGTCGAGGGACGCGTGGTCAACATAGGCCTCTCTTCGACCAACCTCGAGGGACGAGACGGCACGGCCTATCGGATCCCGAATGAGGTATTTCTGCAAGGCGTGGTGACCGTTCTGCCCGATTAGCCCTTTTCCTGGGGTCGAAAATGGTCCCTTGACCCATGCCCTCACGGGTACGACCGCCGCTACATTGATAGTCGGATCCATGAAGATGACTAGATACACGCGGACGGGAACGGTTTTCCTCGCATTAGCCCTGTCAATTGTCATCGGCGCGCCCGCTTTGGCGCAAACCGTTACGACGCTTCCGGTTTCGACTACTACGACCACCACGATTCCCCCGACAACGACCACAGTGCCTCCGACCACCACGACGACGACCACTGCGGCTCCGACCACAACGACTACCCAGCCCCCGGCCACCACGACGACGCGACCTCGCACAACCACAACCCGCCGACCCCCGGCTCCAACCACCACCACGACCACAACAACGACCACGACAACCACGACGCTGCCGCCAAATCAAGCACCAACCATTTCAGCCAAAGTGAGCTGCGACGGACTCGTGTGCACGTTCGAGGCTGACGCCGAGGATCCGGAAGGAAGCAACGTCACGTACCTCTGGTCATTTGGCCGCACTTCCGCACGTACGACGTTCACGTATCCGGCGCCCGGTGTATACACCGAATCGGTCACGGCAACAGATCCCCTTGGCCTCGGATCTTCGGTTGAGGTAACGGCCAGCCCGGTTGCATCGGGTGCCACAGAATCGACCAGTCCTCCCCAAACC
>JABDOU010000093.1 GCA_013043085.1 Acidimicrobiia bacterium | reverse complement strand
TCGATGGTGTCGTGGGTGATTCCGATGAGCGGCGGCAAAACGACCCTCGTACACGAACGGATCCTTCCCGCCCTGCAGTTGGCATCCGCCAATCTCGAGCGGGAGATGGCAAGCGGTCGCAGGTATGAGGTGACCCGCTGGTCCTCATGGAGCTGGCGGTCGGTCGCAGGCGGGCGAAACGGCGTGTCGTTCCACGCTTTCGGAACTGCCGTTGACCTCAACCCTCACCTGAATCCCTTTCTCAACGATCCCGATGCCGAACTGGTGACTGACATGCCCGACTGGTATGTGCAGGCGTATATGGACGCCGGGTTCTGCTGGGGCGGACTCTGGGTCAATCTGAAGGATGCGATGCACTATTCCTGGATGGGACCCCTGGCTACGCCAGAGTACGGAACGGTGCCCACTCCTTATGACCCCGTCACAGCCGAAGGTGATTTCAGCCAGGTCGGGCTTGATGCAACCTTCGGTTTCGACACGGACGGCGATTACTCGCTTGAGCTCTTCGATCGTTCCCGGGACGGCACTCCTGAGTTATACGGATACACATGGCACGCAGACGGCATGGTTCGTATCGAGGTGCTGCCTGCTCAGTGGGATTTCGGTGTGACCGGCATCCGCGAGATGGTCCCGGTACAGGGCGGTCCTGCGACCGCAGATCTCTGGATGGCCGACTACGACAATGACAATCGGGCTGATCTCTGGGTGATCGACCGTGAGACCCGGCTCGCGACCGTCTACGCGGATACGACGTGGCGTGATCCACGGGTTGAGCAAACGGAGCGCTTTGACGAGGTCGTTGGCCGATTCCTACTCCCGGCCGCCGATCAACTGCTCGTAGGCGACTACGATCGCAACGCCACCAACGACATCTTCTTACTCTCTGCCAACGGCGACTTGACGGTGCGGAGCGGAGTGGGGATGGGAACGTCGATCTTTTCAACCAACATCGGTCCCGTGATCGGCGACGTGCTTCTCGACGATTACAACGTCGACGGCGTGCCTGATCTCTACCTGATTGACGAGACCGTCGACGTTCTTCTCGGGCCCGCGTACACGGTCGGCTACACCGATATAGGAGTGGTACCGCCCCGTGAGGCCGTGCTGGTTGGCGATTACGACGGCGACGGCAGACCTGACATGTACGCAATCGAAGACGGTCGGATATCCGTGCTGCTGGGTGGGGCCAGGGCACAGACCGAAGACATCACGTCATGGTTCAAATATGAGGATCAGTCGCCCTGGGACGCCGGACCCGAATGTCTCGGGCCTTCGTCATGTGACCAGATCGGATTCGTCTTCGGCGATAGCGAGCTGTGGCTGCGTAAGAATCTCTCCTGGGACGGCGGCGACTACGCGAACTTCTATTTTGGAAACCCGGGCGACGTCGGTGTTGTCGGCGATTGGGATTGTGATGGGATCGACACACCGGGCATGTTCAGGCCCGGAAACGGGTTTGCCTATGTGGCGAATGCGAACGAAACGACGGTGGCCTCTACCGAGTTCTACTTTGGGCTCGGGGGCGACATACCCCTGGCAGGCGATTGGGACGGAGACGGCTGCGATTCTTTGGCTATTTACCGCCCGAGTCAGGGCAAGGTCTACCTTTCCAATGCTCTCCGTACCCAGCTTGCAGACGTTGACTATTTCTTTGGCACCCCGGGCGACATACCGTTTGCCGGTGATTTCAACGGTGATGGTCGCGACGAGGTCGGCCTGTACCGCCCCGGCGACGGTTTCGTGTACTTCAGGTACGAACAGACTTCGGGGGCGGCAGACAAGGCCTACTACTTCGGTGATCCCGGCGATCGTATCGTGGCAGGCGACTGGAACGGCAACGGAACCGACACGCTTGCTGTTCATCGCAAATCCGAAGGTCGGTGGTATTTCCGGCTCGATAATTCGCAGGGATTTGCCGACCACATTCTCGAAGCCGGTCCTGCTGAGGAAGATCTGATCTTGCTCACCGGTGTGTTCGGCGACCTCCCGTATGGGGAGAACTGAAACCAACCAGCCGTTCCTCACCGGCGTAGATCGTAGGTACCCGTCTGGCTACGACGGCCGGATTCGACGAACCGGTTGGTAGCGGCAGGCCTGCTGCATCGAGGATCCGACGCATACGTGCGAACCAGTCATGTTCCTGCCTGGCGCGCAATGCATCCGGCGGCGTTCCCGCCATGGCCTTTTCTACGGCGGACACCAGATTGATATCGGTATACACACCGTCGAGCCCCTCCAAGGAGTCGAGAGGCGGGGCAGCGATGACAACCCCCATTGCCATGGCTTCAAACGCCTTCAGCGGGCTGACCGCGTGGGTGGTGGCGTTGACCTTGAACGGAATCAGGCTGACGTCCGCCGCAGCCAGATAGCGGGGAAGGTCATCCTGGGCTCGCAGCCCCATGAAGTGCACATTGTCCGGCATTGCCGGATGCTTGCGTTCATCGCCGATCATCATCAAGCGAGCTGTAGGGAAGGCCAGCGCAACATCCCGGACGGCTTCCCAATCCAACCAATCTCCGTAGAGCGATCCGTGGTAGCTGAACAGCGGTCCGTCTCCGTGCGGGATGTCTTCAGCGATACCCGGGACGTCCCCACCGAAGACGTCCGGGTTGACTGCGTTTGGCACGAGGACGGGTACGTGCTGGGGGGCCATAGACCGGACTCTTTCGACCAGGGCGGGTGCCGAAGCCGTGACGATTCCGGCGGACGTGAGCAGAGCGTCCTCATATTCGTGAGACCACCACATACCACCCAGTGAGCGATCTGACCAATCGTCGATGACGTCGTATACCAATTGATAGCCGTGTTCGGTGAGCGCGATCGCCGACTTGACGATGTCGACGTGAGGAAACTCTACGATGACGAGGCGGTCGCGACTCTGGACGCGAGCGGCAAAGCGCCCAGGATCGAACCAATCGGTTCGCAGTTCCTCGACGTTGGGATGCAAGACGCGAATTCCAAGGTCGACGGACTCTCCGCTGTCGTATTCGTACAGGTAGGTGACGTGCGCTCCGCTTTTTGCGAACTGTCGGGCCAGTTGTGCACCTCGAAACCCGCCTCCGACGTCATGCAGTGGTACTCCCGCCATGATCACAACGGAAAGTGATCGGGTAATGGGGGTCGTAGGAGCGATCGGCCCCGCCGATGTCGGGCGGCCCCTTGGTATCAACGCGATCGGCTCTCCGGCATTGAAGATGCGAAACAGAAGGTTGGTCAAGTCGTCGTCATGCGGGGTCCTGCCACCGATTTCGACAAAAAGATCGGGCCTGACGCCAATGGCGATTGGTTCGATGGTTGGGAACTCATACGAGCCTCGATTGATGCGGGGTGGGACGGTGCGGGCCATAATCGCCGCACCGTACGGATGCGTAGCCATGATGGTCCGGATGGAGTTGCGGTCTGCCGCTTCTAGCTCTTCCTTACCCTCCTCGAGCACGCAATCGGTGGTGCCGGCTGATCCGTGCGGAGTTTTCACGACTCGATATGTGTCAGGCGTGGCTCGCATCCAGGTTTCGGGGTTTTCATCGACGATGATGTCAACGTTCGTACGTGCCCAGCCCGGCCTCACCGGAGTTCGGAAACGGGCAACGAGGCTATCGGGTACGAGCGGACGGATTGCTCGCTTGATCGCCATGAAGGCGTGAGCTAAGAACGAACCCATTCGGGAATTCTCCCCTCGGTCTCCGGGCTCACCTGGATCACATCGACGTCGAAGTCGCTCCGTGCGATTACGTACCGCGGGTCTACGAACCGTGCACGCCAGTCAGGCGTTTCCTGCAACTGCAGCGTGCCGGGCACGATCGCAACGTGGGTGTGTCGCGTCGAAGGGTCCTGGAGTGACCATCTCCGCCACAGCACCGGTTCCGAGTCTGATGGTCCTGCCGCATAGGCGTCGTCATCGGCCTCGAGATGTCTCGCCAGGAGGTCGAGATCCCCTGCACCCGCATCGACTACGTGGTCCCACATGATGACGAATTTTCCTTTTGCGGTCGCAACCGCCGCCTCGAGAT
>JABDOU010000409.1 GCA_013043085.1 Acidimicrobiia bacterium | reverse complement strand
AGCAGACATGGTGGGCGAGTGTAGGTGCTAAGGGAATTTCGGCGATCGCCGATACGTGTAGTCAGGATGAACGGAGTAAGGAATCTATGGCCGATCCGCTGTTAAGAGACGAAGGCGCCTGGACCGTCAAGGCCAACTGCATAGGCGAGGATACGTCTGTGTTCTTTCCTGGACCCGATGACGACCCTCAGGCCGCCATAAAGATCTGTAACCGTTGCGTTGTGCGCGATGATTGCCTCAATTGGGCGATCGAGACCAAAGAGCGCTTCGGAATCTGGGGCGCCACCAGCGAACGTCAACGCAGGCGGATCATTCGCCGCAGCGCCTGATTGCCAGCGGGGTCTTCGCTCACCGGTGTCCTGACACCTCTCGGACTGACTTCTTCGCAGCTGGATCTGAGTCGAAACGATTCGGTCGCGCACTTCGAGGCGGCCGCGCTACAGCACCGCCTCCGAGCCGGGACGATAGCTGGACCAGGCAAACCAAAACGTGTCGAGGTGCGGCACTTCATCGAGTTCGGATCCGACGAGCTCGCCTTCGATGGCTTCACCGAAGATGCTCCAGGTCGAGCCGGTTTCAGCATCGCGGAAACCTTCGGCAGACGCCTCGAACGTGAGCTCCCTATCCCCCAACACCGGCAAGAAGACCTTGACTGTTCCTACGTCTCTTCCCTCGCCTATGGCACCGGTATCGACGCCAGACGCCTGGCCCGGATTGAAGAAAATGACGATGTCGGTATCACCCACCGAGTCTGCGGTCACGGCCGGCTCCGAACCACCGACGATATCGAGCGACCAGGCTTTGCTGGTTTCATCGACAGTTACGCCAACGACTCGTTGCTTGGCCCGTGCTCGTTCGTCACCAGACACCGGAAAATACGTACTCGAATCAGGATCGTCATATCCACGGTAGGGATTGGTGCCATAGTTCCGCCGATGCCCGGTGCGTTCGCGGTCGAGCACCTGTCCCTCTGGATGAGCTTCTTTGAATTCGGCCCAGGACACAAGAGATGAAGCGATGAGCTCGAGCTCCTCTCCGGTCAGGTAGCCAACGACTGCCTTGCCGTCGAAATGTGTCCAGAGACTCTCGGAAGCCCTGTCATACATCACGAGAGCCGAGTTGTAGAGCGAGCCAGATGTCCCAAAGCTATTGAGCCGACCCTGCACGGTTCGCTTGAAGCTCACCGCGGAATTGCACAAAGGACAGTACGTGACGGCCACAGGTTCGTCCCCAACGACATCGTTGACGATTTCGTGCCACATCAGGATTTGAACGGGATAGGCCCTCGCGTCGCCGTTTATCTCCAGTTCGACGACGGGTTCCCGGTCTGTGAGATATGCATCTGCGGTAGCGATGTCCACGAACATCGGCTCATCTACAGGCGGAATACCGTCGGGCGGCGGGCCGCCACTGAGAATCTCGGCGGGATCGATCAACGGATCGGGAAAGGCGTCGGAACGCCGATCGCTCAGTGCGGACGGCACATCCACCCGTAGGACCTCGTCGGTCGCCGCTCCGGGATCAACCTCGGGATCAAGATCGTCCAATTGGTTCACACCGCTGGGCCCATCACCAGCATCCGGCTCGACGGGCTCGCCCATCTGACCATCTTCGACGGTTTCTTCACTGCTGCCGACTGTCGGCTCGTCCACGACACCGACGCCGCCACACGCAGCAAGGATGACTGTTGCCCCGAGCACGAGAAGCATGCGCCGACCGATGGAGTTCATAGGGGTAGTAACGAGATCCCGTCGAGGTTTGTTCCGTGCTCCGCACCCTTGTGACGAGTTCGAACTGTGTCACGAGAACGGTGCTGCCTGAAGCTGACCGTCATGGCCGCGCCCAAATATCGCCTTCGGCCTAGCGCGAAATCGAGACTACAATCGCCTGTGTTACAACTGCTGTGGTCTTCACCTCTAGCAACGAAGTCAGATATCAACAGGTAGTGCACGTGCTGTATTTTGCTTACACAACATTGATCGATCCCCGGCATATGGAAAAGGCGGCACCGAATGCCAGCTTCGAGTTCGTGGCGCACCTGCCCGAAACCAAGCTGATATTTCCGGTCAAGGATGGCCAGTGGAAGGGCGGGTTGCCCTCGGTCTTGCCGGAATCCGGCAACACGGTCTGGGGTGCCATATTCGATGTTCCGACCAAAGAACTCAAGGCGCTCGATGAAGTCGAAGCCGCCGAAGGCCGGGTTCGGGTAAAGCGCTCGGCCATGGATCGGGCCGGGAAACGTCACGACGTGGTTACGCACGCCTTCGAGCCGAATGGCAACAAGAAGTACAAGCCGTCATCGCAGTACATGTCGGTCGTCGTCAAAGGCGGCCGCCACTGGTCGTTGCCGGCTGGCTGGATAGCAGGACTCGAAGAGTACGTAGTCTGAGTCCGTGTTTTCGGCGTTCGTAGCGTCGCGAATCCTGGCTTGTCGCCGCCCCGACCTCACCTCGCCTTTTGGGGCGCCAATCCTGTGTTCGCCGTCGATCGTTCGCGGGTTGAAGGGGTGAAAGGCAGGTCCGTCGAGGTTTCGTGGGGCGCGGTTGCCATCGGCATTGCTATCGCAATCGGCACAGGATCCTTGCTCGGGATTGGAATCAACTTCACGCCTCTGGCCGGAAGCCGCGGAGCCGAAGTCGCCCTCTTGTTCCTGTTCTTCTCCATGCAAATGCTGGCGGGCTATATCGCAGGCCGGTTTTCGATCAGCTCTCATGGGTTCAATGGCGCGGTTGCCGGACTCGGCACGCTTGCCGTGCCGGTGCTTCTCAGTTCGATTGCGCAACTGTCCGTCCCGCTGCTGAATGTGTTTGGCGGAGCGATTCTCGCTCTGGGCTTCGGATACGCAGGCGGTTTGCTGACGAAAGGTCGATAGCCGATACACTTGGGCTGCGTAGTTCACCGGGCGACCGCAGCAACTCTGTGACCGAGATCGAAAGACCGACGTCTCGAGGAGCGCTGAGGAAAGTCCGGACTCCAAAGGGCAGGGTGCTGGATAACGTCCAGGCAGGGTGACCTGACGGATAGTGCCACAGAAAGCACACCGCCGATGGCCGTGCGGGAAACCGCCGGAACAGGTAAGGGTGAAACGGTGGTGTAAGAGACCACCAGTGCTGCAGGTGACTGCCGCAGCTAGGCAAACCCCACCCGGAGCAAGATCAAGCAGGAACAGGATGACCCGTCCGCTACGTTCCAGGTAGATCGCATGAGGCAGGCGGCAACGCCAGTCCCAGATAGATGGTCGCTCTCGACAGAATCCGGCTTACAGGTGAACTACGCGCTCGCTCGTCGGGCCATCATGGATATCGTCGCACGGTTCGGTTGTGTTCGTCCGACTGTTCTCGAAGTTCGGGTCTACTCGCCGGACTGAGAGCCTTCAGCCTGCATGGAGCCGTCTCACGAGCGTACCTATGGCTCGCAGGTTGAATAGCGCATCCCGTCGTGATACCAGGGCTCCGCCGGGCGAGATCACTACATGGCGCAGCCCGGCGTCGCCTAGATCCCGGATAGAACGCTCGACGTCGTCGACGGTTCCCCACGTCACGGTATCGGCCAGGAGATCGATCGGCACCTGTTCGATGGCATGTTCGAGCTCGGCTTTCTCATAATCCTGGGGCACGAAATCAATCATCCCGCGGAATCCTTCGCCAAGCGGATGGGTTTGGCCCGCCCTCTGCCACACGTCGTCGCTCGCGAGAAGCGCCGTAAAACGGATCGACTTGTGATCCAGCAACTTTCGAGCGGCAGCCCTGGTGCGCCCTACTACCGCCAACACGAGCGCACCTGGCGTGAACCCGGCAAGGTCACGTCCGACCCTCTCCGCGGCTTCGCCAATGGCGATGAGAGCTGATTCGTACTGCTCAGGCGTATACGGAAAGACTGGATACCAGCCATCGCCATACTCGCCTGTCAGCCGCAACATGCGTGGCCCGTGGGCCGCGATCCAAATCTCCGGACGCTTTCCGGGAGCAGGACGCAGGTCGAGGACGGCACGATCGAGATTGAAATGCGTGCCCGAAAAGTCGAAAGGTCCGTAGCTATCGAAACACTGCCGGATGATCTGCAGTGCCTCCTCCAGCAATGCGACCGGCCTAGAGAAATCCAAACCGTATGGCTCGGTGTTCTCTCGTTCACCGGCACCGATACCGAGAATGGGCGGTTTCGCCGTCATGTGCGATAGCGTCATGAATGCTTGCGCGATCAATACCGGATGGCGGCGAATCGGTTCTGTGACTCCAACTGCCAGCTGCATGTTCCCGGCCGGTTTCGCAAGAGCACCCAGCAAGACCTGATAGTCAAAATAGTGATGGGGTGAATCGTCGGGATTGGCGGCCCAGGAGAAGTCTTTGTCCCACAGCACTTTTGGGAAGAAACCGAGGAAGTGATCGACTGCCCAGATCGAATCGAGTTTCAGCACCCTGCGGGCGAAGGTGACCGTTTGGCGGACCCGCCGATAGGGCGGGTTGCTGATCCCGGCCATTCCTACGGCAATGCGTGTCATCTGCGCTCTAGCGTACGAGGGTGGAAGTGTTGCGAGATCTTGTCCTGCCACGTACCGATGGCGGTGTACTGGTGCAGGCGATCCTTGCGCTCGTGCTCATAGCCGGACTGGGATACCGATTTCGGAATCATCCGGAAATGAAGCTCCTACTCATCGGATTCGGACTCGTGGTTGCGAGGCTGTTCGGCGCCCGAGCGATCCACTGAGGCATGCGCCGGAGACTCGATGAGAGCGTCGACCCGGCCTTCGGAGCCAGCTATCCGGTCTGTGGCCCGACGGTTGAGCGGCCTTGACTGGACGTTGTTTTCGGCGAACCACCGCGCTGATGCCTTGTAACCCTTGTCGTATAGATCGGCTGCCTGATCGGGCGTCAGGTCGAACTGGAGCGGGATGATATTGGCAGGGACGTCGACGATGTAGTCGAAGGCCACTACAGGTCTTGGGAGCGTCTCGCGAGCCGACATGCCGGCCTGGATGACGGCCGTTGCGAGCGACAGAGGTCCAACAATCTCGTTGTGCTCGTGGGGGCCTTCGACAAATCGAAAGCCAACTGTCGGAATCTCTGGCTGGGACTTGACCACCTCGAGCGGAAATCGAGACGCGAGCGCGCCGTCTGCAAAGAGAACGTCCTGCTTGCGGGTGAGGTGCTGAAGCGTGACGGGCTTGAAGAAGAACGGCACGGACGCTGAAATCCGAACGGCAAGTGCCACCGGGAATCTGGCCGGATCGTATCCGTAATATGCCAGCCCCGCAGGCATCAAAACACCCCTCCCATGCGTGATGTCGGTTGCGACCATCTTGAGATATCCCTCAGGGAGATCGCCGAACACTCTCACGCCTTTGCGTCTGAGCAGCGCATCAACGATGTCGTGGAGAACATCGCCGTGGTGCAAGCCGTGATGCATGAACAGTCCCGCCTGCTGACCTACCGGCTTCCACGCCTCGACGGTCGGGTCCATCATTGAAGGCCAATCGGCCGTGGTCACCTCGTGCCGCAATTCCGTTGAGTCGTAGCCGGCGGCAACAAAGGCGGCAACCATTGCCCCGGCCGATGTGCCTGCGAGAGTATTGAATCTGTATCCCGCGTCGAGCGCTGCAGCCGCCGCCCCGGCAGCGGCGATCCCTTTGACGCCGCCGCCCTCAAAAACTCCGTTGATCAACTGCATATGCAGCAGGATGGTACGGGCAGGTTGCTATCTCGAAGTTTCTTTGCGCGGCTTCTTTACGCGGCGATTCCGGACTCCACGCGCCCGCCGCAACAAAGGCTTCAGGCCTTTGACCGGAATCCACGAGGGAATCTTGTGTCGGATGTGATCGTTGTATCGGATATGGATCGCGAAACCGACCCCGGCTCCCAACCGGCCAACCCAGAGCCGGCGAACCGAGTAAGAGGCACACGAAATCGTGCCGGGATCGCGGCAGCCATCAGCCTGCTGATCCTGACGGTGACGATCGGATTGGCCTTTTTGCCAGGGACCCCGGAACCGACAGATCGCCCGCAACCGTCTACGCCGGCCGACATCGAATACAGGTCGTACGAAACAACCGAAGCCCTCCTGGCAGATTTTGCTGGAAGACCGCTCGTTGTGAACTTCTTTGCGTCGTGGTGCGCTCCATGTCGGGCGGAACTGCCCCATTTTGTCGACGCACACGCCGAGTTCGGAGAGCGGGTCGGATTTGTCGGCATCGACTACCAGGACCCGGACCGTGATGCCGCTATTGCTCTTCTCATCGAGACCGGTGTCACGTATCCCATAGCCGAAGACCCGACCGGTGCGATCCTCGAAGACCTCTCAGGACTACCTGCGATGCCAACCACAATCTTCGTTGCGGCCGACGGATCGATCGTCGAGCGGCATCGAGGCATCATCCTGATCGATGATCTTTCGGCCATGATCGAAGACCTGCTCTAAATGCTGACTGCCTTCGCTGCAGGGCTCATAGCTTCGGTCAATCCGTGCGGGTTCGCCATGCTGCCGGCCTATGCAGGTTTCTTTCTCGGGATTGATGTTGAGACGTCCCGCAGAAGGGCCATCGCTCGAGCCTTCTGGGTCAGCGGAATCATGACGTTCGGATTCCTTGCCGTCTTCGGCGGTGCCGGCCTCGCTATCGCAATAGGCGGCACCGCCGTACAAAACCAACTGACCAACGTCATCCCATGGGCCGCTATCGCGATCGGAGCCGGTTTGGTTTTTCTCGGCGTGATGATGCTGTTTGGGTACGAGCTGAAGATCAATCTTCGAACGGGTGGGCGTGGCACATCCGAGCGGTCGGCGCGCAGCGTCTTCTTGTTTGGAGCTTCTTACGCGCTCGCCTCGCTCTCATGTGCCTTTCCTGTATTCCTGATCGTCGTGAGCCAATCGGTGACGGCAGACACGTTCATGGGAGCGCTGGGATCTTTCCTGGCGTACGCGATCGGGATGTCGCTCGTCATTAGCGCTGTGACGGTTGCGTTGGCCGTCGGGCAGGACAGTTTCGTCAGGTTTGCCCGGCGGGTTTCGCAGCGAGCCAACACCATCGCCGGGGGGCTCATGGTGGTGGCAGGGGCCTTCATCGTGTTCTACTGGACGCTGGTTCTACGCCTCGGTCCCGAAGCACTCGCGGATAACCCGATCACCCTTCGAGTCGAAGAACTGTCAGCCGACCTGACGGGAATCATCGGCGACAACCCGCTTGTCTGGCTGACGGTGCTGGGAGTTCTCGTCGGAGGTGCATGGTTGTACGCTTCGTCCCGAAAGCAACCCGTCGACACACGCTGAGGAACACATGCGATTCGCTTATTTCTGCGGACACGAACAATGGCATCCCGAAGAGCTCGTATTTCATGCCCAGTTGGCAGAACGAGCAGGATTCGACATGTGCATCGTGTCTGAGCACTTCCATCCGTGGGTAGATGACCACAGTGCATCAGGCTTCGCGTACTCCACGATTGGCGCCATGGCCCAGGCCACCTCATCGATGGCATTCGCTACCGGAGTCACGACCCCACTATTTCGATATCATCCCGGACTCGTTGCACAGGCGGCTGCGACCCTCGATCGATTGTCGGGAGGAAGGTTCCATCTCGGCGTCGGTACCGGAGAGAACATCAACGAGGGACCCCTTGGCCTCCCATTTCCTGCCTATGCAGAGCGGGCAGCCCGCATGAGCGAGGCACTCGACATCATGCGCAGACTGCTCGATGGCGAAAAACTCGATTACGAGGGTGAGTATTACCGCACCGACAAAGCGAAGCTCTACAGCCCACCCATGGGGCCCGTTCCCATTTGGATGGCAGCAGGCGGCCCCAAATCGGCAACGCTTGCCGGAACCAAGGCGCAAGGCGTGATTGTGAGTGTCAAGGATCCCGACGAAACGTTCGAGAAGGTCATCATCCCGGCCCGCAAGGCGGCAGAAGAAGCCGGAAACCCCCCTCCGACCATCGCCGCCAGCCGCTGGACCATATACGCCAAAGATCATGATGAGGCATGGGATGTGCTGCGTCCCTGGCGAGGGCTCAGAGCTCCCGGCAGGCTGCAGGCGGTTGATCCGGCCGAACTGCGGCATGCGGCAGACGACCTTCCCAGAGAGGACATACTCAGCCGCTATAGCATCGCCTCCACACCTGCCGAGATCATCGAGACATACCTGCCCCTGGTCGAAGAGATCGGCGCAGATGTCGTGACAATCCAGATTGCGGGAAGCGATCAGGCCGCCACTATCGCAATGCTGGGACGGGAAGTCATTCCGGCTTTACAGGCTGCAGCCGGATAACCGACTCCAAGAACCGGTCGAGGTCTTGTTGATAGACGCTGTCTGAATCGGTTCTATCAATCGCCATCTCGATGCTGGTCTCCTGATCTGCCAACACCGGCCCCCAAATGGCCTCATTCGCGGGTCCTGTCTGGAGCCAATGATTGAACACGGGAGCGAAGGCGTGACCGAATGAGGCCATTAGATCGACAACCCACCCGTTTGCGGTCTCGACCGCAACAAGCTCGGTTGATCCGAGATCATGCTTGATTTCGACAAAAACGTAGGTCACGCCGTCAACGATGACCGCCCGGTCGGAGCCGATCCGCCAACCTGTGAGATCGGAACCCGCAAACGGTTCGAACGAGTCAGAAAGAGCCTCCCAGAAATTTCGTGCAACTCCGACCGGTACTCCCCCATCAACGAGATCCGCCATGAGCTCACCCGTGGAGTCCTCAACTCCGATGAGGAGCGCCAACTGAGATTCGATCACCATCGCAGCGACTCGTTCCACCGAGCCTGCCTCGACGGCTGACAGGAAGCTCTGGACGGCCATCTGGCCGGTTGCCGCTCCAACGGGGCTCGCTGTCGCCTGCGCAGGTATTTGAGCTACCGGCGAAGCTTCTGGTCCACCGGCACGTGCACAACCCTGAACGATCGCGGAGAGGACCGCTACAGAGAAAGCAAGCGCAACCAACAGCCTCAGCTGCGATCGTCGCCTCCCTCGTGACAAGTACCGGTTGGCGCTACGCGATGAGATCCCACGGTCAACATTGGGATCGGCGCTCCGCACCAAAAAAATACGTTCATCCTCGCCAGCCACCCTGGAACGTTACCAATGGGTCCGTCAATCTCTATCGTTCTTCGATGACGTCTGCGACGAAAGCATTGGCCCTCGGCGTAGTTGCCGGATTCGTCGGAGGGCTTCTCGGTGTCGGTGGAGGAGTCATCATGGTGCCCGGGCTCGTTTTGTGGCTCGCGCTCGACCAGCGTCAGGCAGCCGCATCATCACTTGCCGCCATCATTGCTTCCGCAGGATCTGCGACCCTCAAGAATGCGTCCGAGACCCTCATCGATTGGCCGGCAGCTGCGCTCTTGTTCGTAGGAGCGGGCCTCGGGGCTTATGTCGGGGCCAGGTCTCTTGACCGCCTCCCCGTCAGGACGCTCAGCCGCATGTTCATCGTCGTTCTGTTGCTGGCGGCGGGGCGGATGGCCTTCGGATGAATGAACTCGGATTGATCCTCGTCGGACTGCTGACCGGAGTGCTGGCCTCGCTTCTCGGGATCGGTGGAGGGATCGTCATCGTGCCGGCCCTGGTTGCGCTCTTCGGCTTCGAGCAACTTCCTGCCCAGGCCACCTCTCTAGCCGTCATTCTTCCGACCGCGATTGTGGGCACCGCCACCAACCATCGGCTCGGGCGCATCGATGTCCGGCTCGTGTCAGGACTGTTTCTCGGCGCCCTCGTTGGAGGCTTTCTCGGAGCGCAGGTGGCCATCGGCCTCGACCCGCTGATCCTCAGGCGCCTCTTTGCGGCCTTACTCGTGGTTGCCGCCGTGCGGCTGTACCGAAAGACCGAGTTGTCCGGAACGGCGGAGACGGGTGAAATTGGCGGGGATGGATAGCTCGTACCGGCGCCACAGGTAGGCGAGATATCCGACGCCCAGGGCCTCTTGTCCCAGGATCCATGGCGAGCGTGACAGATACGCCATCAGGTTGTCGAATCCGAAGAACTCGAATGGTGGAAAATCGGTTCCCAGGAAGGGCCACCACAGCGTCTCGGACTCAAACGGAACATCGAGAACGAGATGCATCAACACACCAATCGCCACAGGAATGAATCTCTTGCGATTCGCAGTGCCCCGCCCGGTGAACATCACGATGACCGCCAGCAACAGAGCAGCAAAGAGCAGCGAATGCGCCCATAGGCGCGACGTCTGATAGCCGGGTACGACAAACCACGCGAGAGGCTTGTCAATCAGATCCGGCAACAGTCCACCGAAAACCAGCCATCTGAGATCCATGCCCGGGTCACGGAAGATATATCGGGCGCCCCATATGGCGCCGGCGGTATGCCAGAAGATCACGCCGTCAGAAAACGAGGATGGCCCGGCAATGCACGCATCGGGGCGGAAAGCTGCTGCGGGCCTTGTTCTGTTCGGCCTTGGAAAGCCGCAGATGACATGCTCCACAGCTGTCGTCCTCGAGCCTTCCAACGCTTGGAAGTTCGCGCGGTCGCGATCGCATGTCCTCGTAGATCTCGAGAATCTCAGGATCGATTCTCGGAACGACCTGAGACTTTTTGGTCTCGTCTTTGGCGACTTCGTCGTCAATTGCTTTCCACGCAAGCGAAATTTCCGACTCGAGCCTGGCGAAGTCGGACTCTGCCTCGGTGAGGAGTGCCGTTGTCGCCTCGATGTCTTTGTCCTGCTGTTCCCGCACGTCGAGGGCCGCCAGAATCTCCTCTTCGAAGGTTTCGATTTGCCGACCAAGCATCTCGATCTCCATTTGAAGATTCTGGGTCAACCGCGCATTCATGCCACCGGCATAGAGACGCCGTTCCTCGAATGTCTTCTTGTCCTCGACGAGATTCATCTCGCCCTGCGCTCTCTGGACCTCCAGCCGCGTTTCATCTGCGGCTGCTTGTTGCTGGGACAGCTGACGTTTGAGCGCCTCGATATTTCTGGATACAGCCTTGTATCTCTCGAGCTGGGGAAGGTTCTGTCGTTCCTCGAGCAAGTGGTCTATGGCGCTGTCGAGCAGCTGGAGTTCCAGCACATCTTCGAGACTTCTCAGATCATCCATCGGTCGACTCCCAGGGATGTGGATCGAGGTGCGTCAAGTCAACTACATCGAGGGCGCCCGCGACAAGCTCTACGAGCTTGACCATACCCGGTCGCTCGGTTGGGATATGTCCGGCATCGATGAGCGACAACCCCAGTGCCCGTGCCTGCTGCGCACGATGATGTGACACATCGCCGGTCACGAGGACCGTTGCCCCTTCGGCAGTTGCCGCCTCGATGAAGCCAGATCCGCTCCCGGGAACCACCGCGACCCGTTGTTCGAGGCCTGCGTCGGCGCCATGTAATCCTGCTGCAACAGCGACCCGGGCACGAACGCCGAGTACTGACGAAGCTCTTTCCCCGAGTTGTTGCACATGGTCGGAACTCGTGCCGATCCGGCCGATCGCCACCGCCCGCTCGTCGCCCGGTTGTGTCAGGTGTCTGATGTTGTTCAATTCGAGCGCGGAGGCGAGAGCCTCGGCAACGCCGCCCTCAGCACAGTCGAACGCCGTGTGCACGACCACGAGGGCTACGCCGAGACGAGCGAGGTCGAGAGCCAAACCTTCAGCGGTTTCACCGGCAATCAGCGAGCGGGTCGGTTGAAACAACAGGCTGTGGTACGAAACGAGAACTTCACAAGGCTCGGCCGTCAGATGTTCGACCACCGCCCTCGTCACCTCGTGACAGACCGCAGCCCGTGTGATTTCGGCAGACGGATCACCGATCTGGAGGCCGACCGCATCCCAATCAGCCGCAGCGGCGAACGGCGCAGATTGATCGAGGTAGGCGAGAAGATCGGTGACCGTCATCATCGACGGCATGCTACGGGAACAAAGCGAGCGTGGCGGCCGTTAGTGCTCCCGACCGCCCGATTGGATTCAACGTACACAAC
>JABDOU010000389.1 GCA_013043085.1 Acidimicrobiia bacterium | reverse complement strand
GGATGGCGTAATGTTTCATGAAAGGTGGTAGTCCACCTCATGACAATCCACGGAGGGCTTCAATGGCCAATATTGTGCGAGCGGCGATCATTCAGACCGAATGGACCGGCGACAAGGAATCGATGATCGACCGAAATGTCGAGCTCGCCAAGCAGGCAGCGGCTGACGGTGCCAAAGTGCTCTGCTTTCAAGAACTCTTCTACGGCCCCTATTTCTGTCAGGTGCAGGAGAATGAGCATTTTGACTACGCAGAGCCAATCCCCGACGGTCCGACGACGACGCGTATGCAAGAGCTTGCAAAGGAAACCGGGATGGTCTTGATCGTCCCGATCTTCGAAGCCGAACAAGAGGGCTTCTACTACAACACGGCTGCCGTCATCGATGCCGACGGTTCGTATCTCGGCAAATACCGCAAGACTCACATCCCGCACGTCAAAGGATTCTGGGAGAAGTTCTACTTCCGACCGGGAAACACCGGCTATCCGATTTTCGATACCGCCGTTGGCCGCATCGGCGTCTATATCTGCTACGACCGCCATTTTCCGGAGGGCTGGCGAGCGCTCGGATTGGCCGGCGCCAAGATCGTCTTCAATCCGTCCGCTACCAGCCGGGGGCTTTCGATGTACCTCTGGAACCTCGAACAGCCGGCTGCTGCGGTCGCCAACGAGTATTTCATCGGTGCCATCAACCGCGTCGGCAAGGAGCCGTACGGAGATAATGACTTTTACGGCTCGTCATATTTCGTCGACCCCCGCGGCCAAACCGTCGGCGAGCCCGCAAGCGATACGGATGATGAAGTGGTGGTTCGGGATCTGGATCTCGACATGGTTGAAGAAGTTCGCCAGCAGTGGGCGTTCTACCGCGATCGCAGGCCAGACGCCTACGGCCCCCTCGTCGCACCGTAATGGGGGTGCACGAAGAGCTACTAGCTCGGCACAAGCGAGTGCTCCCTGCCTGGTTGGCCCTTTATTACGAAGCGCCCATCGCCATCGTCGACGGTGAGGGGAGGCGTGTAACTGATGCGGAGGGCAACGAGTATCTCGATTTCTTCGGCGGGATTCTCACCACCATGACCGGGTACAAGATTCCGTCCGTAGTGGCGGCAATTCAGCAGCAGGCCACGAAGATGATGCACACCTCGACGCTCTATCTGATCGAGCAGCAGATCGAGCTTGCGGAACGACTTGCAGAGCTCTCGGGCATTCCCGACGCCAAGGTGTTCTTCACGAACTCCGGCACCGAAGCCAACGACGCGGCGATGATGATTTCGACGATCTATCGGAAATCGAACCAGATTCTGGCGCTCAGAAATAGCTATCACGGGCGATCGTTCGCGGCCGTATCACTCACCGGTAACCGCTCCTGGTCGCCGACCAGCCTGTCGCCGCTCAGCGTCACCTACATCCACAACGGCTACAAATATCGGAGCCCGTTCGGCCATCTACCTGACGATGAGTTCATTGCTGCGGGGGTACATGATCTCCGCGACATGCTCAATGTTGCAACGTCAGGCGACGTTGCCGCGATGATCGCCGAACCAATCCAGGGAGTTGGCGGATTCGTCACGCCACCTGACGGATACCTGGGCGCGCTCAAGGATGTCCTCGACGAAACCGGCATCTTGTACGTATCTGACGAGGTTCAGACCGGCTGGGGTCGCACAGGTGAGAACTTCTGGGGTTACGAGGCGCACGACATCATTCCCGACATCATCACGTTCGCCAAAGGCGTGGGAAATGGCCTGGCGATGGGAGGAGTCATCGCCAGGGCCGAGATCATGGACTCGATCAATGCCAACTCGGTTTCGACGTTTGGCGGCAACCCATTGGCAACAGCCGGAGCACTGGCCAATCTCGAGTATTTACTCGAGCACAACCTGCAGGACAACGCACACAAGGTGGGTAACCACCTCAAGTCGAGGCTCGATCATCTCGTCGACGACGCCGACTCGCCAGTCGGTGAAGTCCGCGGCAAGGGACTGATGATCGGCGTCGAGCTCGTCAAACCCGGGACCAAAGATCCGGCCCCTGAGGTCACCGCCCGAGTGATGGAGAACGCAAAAGCGAATGGACTCCTGGTCGGCAAAGGTGGTCTGTTTGGCAACGTGTTACGCGTGGCGCCGCCACTTTCATTGACAGAGGAAGAAGCCGACGAGGGATTCGAGAAGCTTGCCCGAGCCATAGATCAGGCCAAAGAGACGGGAGGACACCCATGAAGACAGTTATCAAGGGCGGGACGGTTGTGACGTCCACCGAGCAGATGTCGGCCGATGTGCTGATAGATGGCGAGAAGGTCGTAGCGCTCGCCGCACCGGGTAGCCACGACTGGGAGGCGGGCTCTGACAAGGTGATCGATGCGTCGGGCAAGCTCGTCATACCGGGCGGAATCGACGTTCACACGCACATGGAGCTTCCTTTTGGTGGGACCAACGCCTCGGACTCATTCGAAACCGGCTCGAGGGCCGCCGCGTGGGGAGGGACAACGACCATCGTCGACTTCGCCGTTCAGGTGAAGGGTGAGTCAGCCATGGACGGGTTTGAAGCCTGGATGCAGAAGGCCGACGGCAACTGCGCCATCGATTATGGATTCCACATGATCACCGGCGACATCAACGAGCAGACGCTCAAAGAGATGGACATGTTGGTCGACGAGGGCGTGACTTCGTTCAAGATGTTCATGGCGTATCCCGGCGTGTTCTATTCAACCGACGGCGAAATCGTTCTCGCAATGCAGAAGGCAGCTGAGAACGGCTCCACGATCATGATGCATGCCGAAAACGGCATCGCCATCGACGTGCTCGTTCAGCAAGCCCTGGCCCGGGGAGAGACCGATCCCATCTATCACGGAATCACCCGGCCTTCCATATTGGAAGGCGAAGCAACCCACCGCGCCATTCGGCTCGCCGAGCTAACCGGTGCACCGCTCTATATCGTTCACCTCTCGGCTGCTGAGGCGCTGGCCGAGGTGACGATGGCCCGGGACGAAGGTATGAATGTATTCGCCGAGACCTGTCCCCAGTACCTGTTTCTTGCTCTGGCCGACCTCGGAAACGGCTTTGAGGGTGCCAAATACGTATGCTCGCCGCCGCTTCGGCCACGCGACGATGGGCATCAGGAATTCTTGTGGCAGGGACTCGCCACGAACGATCTTCAAATAGTCTCGACCGACCATTGTCCCTTTTGCTTCAACGATCATCCGATTCTGGGGACGCAGAAGAAGCTCGGCGAGGGGGATTTCTCGAAGATTCCGAACGGGATGCCGGGGGTAGAGCCGCGTATGGAGCTGATTTACCAGGGAGCCGTCGGCGAAGGGCGGCTGAACGTCAATCGGTGGGTGGAAATCTGCTCCACGACGCCAGCCAAGATGTTTGGACTGTACCCGCAGAAGGGCACCATCGCGATCGGCTCGGACGCCGACATCGTCGTTTTCGATCCCGGCACCCCGCGCACGATAAGCGCAGATTCGCATCACATGAACGTCGACTATTCGGCGTACGAAGGTAGAGAGGTGCCCGGCTCAGTCGACACGGTCCTTTCGCGTGGCCGCGTCATCATCGAAAACGATGCGTATCACGGTGCGCCCGGTGACGGCCAGTATCTGCGTCGCGGCACTAGCCAGTATCTGATCTAGGCGAACGAGGAGCTCAATGGATTTTGGCGTAGTACTGCAAACGGACCCACCGGCCTCCCGCGTGCTCGAGTTGACGCGGCACGCGGCTGCCAACGGTTTCTCCTACGGCTGGACGTTCGACTCGCATGTGCTCTGGCAAGAGCCATTCGTGATCTACAGCCGGATGCTCGCCGAGAATCCAGAGATGATTGTTGGGCCGATGGTGACCAATCCCGGCACTCGAGATTGGACGGTCATCGCATCGTTGTTCGCCACACTCAACGAGATGAGCGGTGGTCGGACGGTGTGCGGAATGGGTCGGGGTGACTCCGCTCTTCGATATATCGGTCGCCCGCCGACCAAGTTGGCCACCATGGAAGAGTCGATGGCGGTCATCAAGGATCTCGTCGCGGGCAAGGAAGTCACCTATCGCGACAAGACATTCAACATGCCCTGGGTCGGGGACGGATGGGATTTGCCGATGTGGGTGGCCGGATACGGACCCCGGGCACTCACCCTCATCGGCCAGAAGGCCGATGGGTTCATCCTGCAGCTTGCCGATCCGTATCTCGTCGAATGGACGATCAAGTTCATGCGCTCGGCAGCCGGCGACGCAGGCCGCAATCCGGACGATATCAAGATATGCGTAGCCGCTCCGGCGTATGTCGGGGACAACCTCGAGGAACAGCGTGATCAGGTGAGGTGGTTTGGCGGGATGGTGGGTAACCACGTCGCCGATCTCGTAGACCGATACGGCGCCGAATCCGACATGGTTCCGGCTGCGCTCTCCGACTACATCAAGGCCCGGGAGGGCTACGACTATGACCATCACGGCAAGGCGGGAAATCCTTCTACCGACTTCGTTCCCGACGAGGTGATCGACAGGTTTTGCGTCCTGGGACCCGTTGACAAGCACATCGAACGCATGCAGGAGTTGAAGGATCTGGGCGTTGATCAGTTTGCGATCTATCTGATGCACGACGCCCAAGAGATCACTCTCGACGCTTACGGCCAAAACGTCCTGCCTGCACTCGGCTGACGATCGCAACTGGAAGGAGCAGCATGATGGCCAAGAAGGACCCCGATCAGAAAAGCGCAAAGAAGCTCGCAAAGAAGCTCGCAAAGGCCGAGCACAAGGTTGCCGAGAAGATCGAGAAAGAGGTTTCCACCCCGACCAGCATCGAGGCAGAAGCCATGCTCGAAGCGGCCGAGTTGGAAGAAATCCGGCATCACAAGTCAGGCCGGAGCGGGAAGCCGGACTCCGGGTAGACCTGGTTTTCCTAGACGTCGTATTCGGACAGGATCGCCGAGACCAGACCTTCTCGATCCAATTCGGAGCGACCTGCAATCTCGAGCTCGGCCGCCTCCTTGTGGAGTTCGTCGACGTTCTTGTTTTCGAGCCGATACACGTGCTTCTCTCGATGGAGCGCCAAACCGAGCTCTTTCAGTTGAATCTCCGAAAAGATGTTTCGCACCTTCGGAAACATTTCTTTTTCTTCCTCGCCTGCGTGATGTTCCACGTTCTCCATGAGGACGGTC
>JABDOU010000349.1 GCA_013043085.1 Acidimicrobiia bacterium | reverse complement strand
AAGCCTTTTGCGTATGAAGAGCTCATCGCCCGCGTTGCGGCTCTGCTGCGGCGAACGCGTCCTCAGGATGAGGGATTGCTGCGGTTCGAGGCGCTGACCATGGATGTGCCTGCGATGGAGGTGCGATGGGAGTCGGAACCGATCGATGTCACGACGCTTGAATTTCGGCTGCTGGAGTACTTCCTGATAAATCCCCGCATTGTCCTGAGCCGTTCGCGGATCCTGGAGGCGGTGTGGGATCTGAATGCCGAAACCAGCAGCAACGTGGTCGACGTTTATGTCCGATACCTTCGCCAGAAACTGGACGCGGCAGGCGCCCCGCCACTGATCCAGACGGTGCGTGGAGCCGGCTACGTGCTTCGAAAACAATGAGGTGCTGTCGGTGAAGATACGAGTTCGGTTGACGCTGTTTGGTGCGCTGGTGGTCGCGGCCGCGGTTCTGGTGTTTGGCCTTTCCCTCGCTTGGCTGGCCGAGCGTGCTGCGCCTCGTGACCAGGCGAATGCGTTGGGAGCGCTGGCTGAGGGAACGGTTGACAACATGCTGTCGGCCGATCCGGCGACTCTCGTGCCGACCAGGCCGCCGGTGCTGATCGACGTTGCCTCGAGCACCGAGCCGTTCGTCCTCATTCTCGATGAGGCCGGGCTTCCGCTCTACGCCACAGCTGATGTGGACGGCGCACCGCCGCAGGTACCTGCCGCTGTGGTGGTCGAGGCCACCCAACAGGGCGCCTCAGCTGCCACCTACTCCATCACCGACACGGTCGAGATCCACGTCGAAGCTCGCGCCTGGCAACGCCCGGACCTCGAGGTCGCCGGAGTCGTAGTGGCCGGCCAGTCCACAGCATTCATTGCCGAACAGGTTGATGGCCTGCGTGCTGTGATCTTCGTCTCGTTGATCATCACATTGCTCGTTTCGCTGGCGGCAGGCTGGATTGTGAGCGGCCGTGCCCTGCGGCCTCTACGAAGCCTGGCCGAGACGACGGATGAGATCGGCGCCACGGGAGATCTGACCAGACGCCTCCCACCATCAAACGCCGACGACGAGGTGGGGGCCCTCACCGCCAGCTTCAACGCAATGTTGGAGCGGCTGCAGGCGGCGCGAACCGAACTGACAGAATCGCTCCGACGCCAGCAGCAATTTGTGGCCGACGCCAGTCATGAGTTGCGGAGTCCCCTGACAACCATTCGCAACAATGCAGGCTTCCTGGCCGAGCGAGCTGACGCCTCGGCAGTCGATCGACGGGATGCGGTAGCCGAGATCGGTGAGGAATCTGATCGGATGGCCAGGCTGGTAGATGACCTCCTGGCTCTGGCGCGCACCGATGGCGATCTCGCCCCGGACCGGCGACCACTCGATCTATCCGCCCTCACGCGCGACGTTGTGGGGCGATCGGACATCAACCTTGAGGCGCCGGATCCGGTCGACGTCAATGGGGATCGTGATGCTCTCTACCGGCTGATCCTCATCCTCATCGAGAACGCTCGTCGCCACGGTTCTCCGCCCGTTGAGATCGTTGTCCGGCGAATCGATTCCAGTGGCGTTATCGAGGTGCGCGACCATGGTCCGGGACTTCGTATCGATGAATACGACCGTGTTTTCGACCGTTTCTACCAGGCAGACTCGAGCCGAAATCGGGAGGGCGCCGGGCTCGGACTGGCGATTGCCCGTGAGATAGTCATGGCGCACCAGGGGGCCATCGCTGCCTCCAACCATCCCGGGGGCGGAGCTGTTTTCTCGGTCCGCCTGCCCGCCATATAGACGCGTTCCGTTGAAGAGGCCCCAGGAGTCTCACCGTCCTCTCATCTTCGACCAACGTCTGTCTCATCCACCGGTCCGATGCTGGGTATATGAATTACGTATCGCTCCATCCCCTGGTCAGCATCGTGAGGATCCTCGTGCTCCTACAAGCTGGCATCGCCGTCATGTCGACAGTCGAAGCATCATTCGCATCGCTCGCGTTCGGTCCGGCCGCCGGTGGTCTGGTTTTCATCAACCTTGGTCTTGCGACCATGTTGTTCCTCCTGGCCAATCGGCTCGGTCACGGTTCGAACCCGGCGAGACGGATTCTGCGGCTCCTGCAGGTGCTCTTGATCGTCTGGGCCTTTTTCGATCTCACGCTCGCTGTCGCGCTGGCCGGCCGGTCGATCGAACTCGTGGGGTTCGCCACCCGGATCGTGTTGCCCGTCTATGTGTGGAGGACGCTCCGCCGTCCGGATGTCAAGGCCTCGTTTCAGGCGCGTCGAGCTGAGCCTGAAGCCAGAGACCGTGTTCTGACAGGAGCGCCGGCATGACCAGTTTGTTCACCGACGCTGGCATCCTTGCCCACGCCGACCTCGTGATAACGAGCGTAGATCCCGGGTCTTACCTCGGCAGCCCCCTGTACGCGGTGATTCCCGAGCACCGGTTGGCCTTTCTGGGACTGGTTCTCGTGCTGTTGGGTGCCTGGTGGGTCCGGCGGCGCGCGGCCCGCCACCTCTCGTGCGAGGAGACGTGTGTCTATCGTCGATATGACCGTCTTGGTTTGCGCGAACGCTTCGTCTTCTGGTTCATCACAACCTCGGCGGTGGTGCACCTCGGACTGGTCCTTGGGCACGAACCCTCCGGCTATACCCTGGCTTACATGCTCGCCACGATCGCGCTGAGCTGGATCTCGTTGCGCTTGCTGACCGACCGACCATGGCGGCGGCCTGCGAGATACGTGCTGATCGGCTCGATCTTCGGTTATGCGGGAACGCTATTGGCCGGCGGGGCTCCCGATCAGATCGGCATACTCACCAAACTCATCGAGATTGCGGCGCTGGCGGGCATCATCGTGGCGCCGGTGGCCACCTCGCAGGGCAAGGTCGCCGAATCGTTGCGTTCGGCGTCGGTCGTCGGCCTCATCGTTATCACTGGATTCGCGGGATGGGTTGGTGCAATGAGCACCGGCGACGGCGGTCATCACCTCGGTGAGACACCGCCTCCCGGTGTGCTATTGCCCGGGGGCGAAGATCGCGAACCAACCGCGACCGAGCAATCCCGGGCCGACCATCTGTATGAAGAGACCGTTGCCGCACTGGCCAAGTTCGAGGATCCAGCGGTGGCTGCGTCGCACGGATATGACGTAGAAGGAATGTTCGGAAACGACTTTCACGCAGGCAACGAGTCGCTCAAGGACGACGGACGCATTCTCGATCCCCATAATCCCGAAACGTTGGTGTATGCAATGGCAGGGGACAGGCCGGTGCTGCTAGGGGCAATGTTCGAGATGGACGAGATCGGCCAGGCCGGCCCGGCTGTCGGCGGTCCATTGACCGTTTGGCACGCGCACGACCACATTTGCCTGTCCTTGACCCCCGTCGGTATCGCGGGTTTGCAGGGGCCCTTCGGCTCTTGTCCCGCCGGAGCGATCAACATTCCGATCACCAATGAGATGTTTCACGTGTGGGTTTTGCCGGGCCTCGAGGATCCGTTTGGTGACATCGATGAGGATTGGCTCGATGAATATCTCACCGACATCGCTACTCGATGATCGAGCCCTCTTCAATGACGTCGGCTCGATAACCCGTAAGGAGGACTGCCGCTCCGAGCAGAAGGACGAAACCCACGATGCCCGACAGTCGGATACCGAGGTCGTCGCCCACGTCGCGACCCAGCGTCGTGAGTATGGCAAAAAGCAAGATGCCAGTCGTCTGTCCGGCCTTCTGCATGAACGTGCGAGCTGCTACGAACGTCCCCTCTCTTGATTCTCCCGATTGCCGGGCGTCGTAATCGGCGATATCGGACAGGATCGCAAACGGCAACACACCGAGGAACGCGATTGGCACCGAGAGCAACAAGATCAACCCAAACGCCTGCGCTGTAGGGGCCAGACCGACTCGTCCCAAACCAAGCACCCCCAGCATCACGATGCTCATCCATACAAATGCGGCAATCGTTAGAGGTTTTTTCCCCAACCGCTTGGCCAGGAGGTTGACGGCCGGATAGAAGAGGAACGATACGATCACCATGACCGCCAGGAGAGTGCCCACCAGGGCTTCGTCTTCCTCGAGCAGCACGGTGACATAGAACAAGAGCCCGGTTTGGGCGATGGTGAGACCGGTGAAATATGCGAAATCCGAGAAGACGAATCGTCGGAAGTCCGACATGGAGAACGCAGCTTTGAGTGCCTCCCACACCGGGGTGGTGGTCGAGACGGGGTGGCTGTATCGGCGTTCGTCAATGGTCCATACCGGCACATACATGCAGAAGAGTGCTACCGCCGCCAGGAGGATGACGGCCGCCTGAAAGCTCCGCAGGGTAGAGAGCCCGGTTCCTTCGAAGGCAGAAGCAATGGCCGGGGTGAGCCCGGCGACGACGATACCGATCGCGTAGGCGGCCGACGTCCATGTTGAGAGATTCAGACGCATATCCGGTGTGTGGCCCATGTCCGGCGTCATCGCGTAGAGCGGCGTGAGATAGAACGTCAGGCTCACGTAGAAGGCCGCCTGGACCACAACCAGCCAGACGATATTCCAGCTGCTTACTTCCTGGACGGGCGGGGTGAACATCAGTACGAGGAAGACTGCGGCCGGCAACGCCCCCCACTTCATGAACACGGTGCGGCGTCCCTTCGGATTGGTTGATCGGTCGGAAAGGTTGGCTACCCACGGGTCTGTGATCGCGTCGAGAAAACGCCCGGAAGCGGCGATGAGCACCAGCGCGTTCAGCACCCCCAAAAACGTGACCGTAGTGATCAGCTCGGGCAGGCCGGCGCTGTCGGGCGGTAGATAGAAGAAGACGAGTGATATCGCAACGATGTTGATGAGGATCGAGGCACCCAACTGGCCTACGGCATAGGTCAGCTGTTTTGATCGGGGAAGTTCCTCGAGCGCGGTCGGCATCGAAGGACCTTAGACGCCCGGCCTCACCAAGTCACGAAGGTGAGCGACCGGCCTCGAAGCGAGCGAATCTTGCCGCGTCGAAGTACAGGCCGTATTTGTTGAACCACCAGAGGGGGATGTGCGACGGGACCCTATTGGGCTGGTGGATCAATTTCTGAGGCCTCGACGACACTGTCGAATGATTTGATGGCAGCGACGAGCGTGTGCATATGAGATTCATCGACGTCGAAGCCGAGCGTGTACGTTTCGTCGTCGATCCGCTCCAGACCCACATCTCCTGTTTGGTCATCGATCGAGCGGATCAGATTCAGTATCTGGTTGAATTCGGTCAAGTTCGAGAGCTTGACGCTGAAGGGGCGCCGGTTGCTGATCGCTCCACGCTTCCTCATGATCGTTTCTATGAATCCGAGGAAATTGAGGATCACAAAGGTGATGGCCGTCGCCACTGCCGCGCCCGAGATGATTCCGACACCTGCTGTCATACCGATCGCTGCGACCGCCCATAACCCGGCGGCAGTAGTGAGGCCGCGCACGTTCACCCCCTGGCGAAATATGGCACCTGCGCCCAGGAAGCCGACACCTGTCACGACCTGTGCGGCAACCCGAGATGGGTCGGCGCCCTCGAACGCATAGCCGCCGACGAGCGTGAACAGCGCCGCACCGAATCCGACGAGCATGTGGGTGCGCAGTCCTGCGGCCTTATGTTGAGCCTCTCGCTCGAACCCCACGATGCCGCTGAAGAGGGCGGCGAGGATCAGGCGCAGAGACCATTCGAGGACCGTTACATCGCCTGGCATGAACCCAGTTTGGCAGGTCTTCGCTCTGCGTTAGGCCAACATTCCCAGATCGCGAAGGTAGCCGGCCGGCTCGTCGAAGCTGCAACTCCCGAAGGAACGCAAGTAACTTCGCACAGTCCCGGCCTCGATGTGGGTGCCTGTGCCCATCCATGATGCAGTGGAGATATCGAAGTCTCCGGCATGTGACGCAGTGAGCGCGTCAACCAAAACCGACGGGTCGACAAGTGCGGCTCTCGTGGCGGCGAGCAAGTTCACGAAACCGAACTCGGTTGCCCCTTCCACCCCGGAGCTGTGCCGAAACGGATGGTGTAACCCGGCCGTCGCCTTGAACGGAATCCCGTCTGCAATGCATGCGATGAGGAATGCAGCGACGGTGTCGACATCAGGAAAAGCCTCTGCGGACTCACCGCCGGTTCGGATCTTGGCGCGAACATCCAAGCCTCGATCGCGGGCGATCTTGATCGATTCGAGGAAGTCCAGGCTCTGTGGCTCCCGACTTTCGGCGTAGACCACGGGGGCGCGTGCTGAGACAGGCCCGTAGTCGAATCGACCCGAGTCGACTTTCAGCTCGATCTGATCAACCGATCGAGCGACCTGATCAATCGGGATATCGAGGACGACACCGGTGGCCATCGTTTCATCGGCGGCCACCAACCGGCCCAATGCCGGCAGCTGGCTCGCCAGACACAAGAACGGGCCAAGCACCCAACCATCGGGGCCAGCTTTTGCGGACCGGTAGAGATCCACGGCTTTTTCGAGCGAGTGACGGGCAGGGGGAAACACGCCTGCATAGTCGATGAGACCTTCCAGCAGAGTCCGGTCCGTCGCCATACCGAGACGGTAGCGTTGCCGCGAGGCGAAGCGAAGGGATCTGCTGTGATTGATGTCGACTCCGGATTCGGCCCGTCGAACTTGCCGTACTGCGTGTTCGCATTCGGGGGAGAAGTCAGTGTCGGGGTCCGGTTGCACAACCGGGTCATCTCCCTTCGCATGCTCGTCGAAAACGGCCGGCTCCCTGGCGAATGCGGCGCCTCCAACCTCAATCCGTTGATGGCTGCGGGTAGGGCCCGTTGGGATGACGTGAGATCCACGCTTCTCGAGATGATCGAACGAGACGACTCGGGGGTCACGGCCGCCGCCCACAACCTCGAGGAGATAACGCTCTTACTCCCGTTCGACGTGGCGGATTATGTCGACTTCTATTCATCCGAACAGCACGCAACCAACCTGGGAAGAATGTTTCGACCGGATGCGGACCCACTGTTGCCGAACTGGAAACACCTGCCGGTCGGATATCACGGAAGGGCGGGCACCATCGTCATTTCAGGTACCGAGATCAAACGCCCGTCAGGCCAGAGGAAAGAACAAGATGGATCAGTCGGATTCGGTCCGAGCCGTCGCCTCGACATCGAGCTGGAGCTCGGTTACGTGATTGGTGGGGATACTCGAATGGGCGAACCGGTCTCGGTCAAGGAAGCTGAGGACCACATATTTGGCTTCTTTCTCGTGAATGACTGGAGTGCCCGCGATATCCAAGCGTGGGAGTATGTCCCGCTGGGGCCGTTCCTCGGCAAATCATTTGCGACATCGATATCGCCGTGGGTGGTGCCAACGGCGGCCCTCGAACCGTTCCGAGTGCAGCAACCGGTTCAGGAACCCGAACCATTGGCGTACCTGCAGGGTGACGGATCATGGGGCCTCGATATCGACCTCGAAGTCGGCCTGAGGAGTTCGGCGATGACAGTTCCCGACATTGTTTCTGAGACCAATTTCAAGGACATGTATTGGAGCCCGGTTCAGCAGATTGCCCACATGACTGTCAACGGCGCATCATTGAGGACCGGAGATGTCTGTGCATCGGGAACCGTGAGCGGATCTGAACCAGGTTCGTACGGCAGCTTGATCGAGCTTTCGTGGAATGGTTCCGAACCGATACAGCTGAGCGACGACTCGACCAGAACGTTCTTGCAAGACGGCGATCAGGTGACGTTGCGGGGGCTCGCAAGCAATGAAGAATCGACAGTCGGCTTCGGCGAGGTGACGGGTGTCATTGTTCCCTGATGGCTGTGGTCGTTTGTGACGGATCGATCAGGTCTGGTCTTCAATGAGAGTGGCCAATGCCGCAATACCTGGCTCAATGGAATCCGCCGCGATACCCGAGAACCCAAGCTTGAAGTAATTGACCGGCCGGGGTTCGTTGAGAAAGCAGACGTTGCCCGGTTCGATGACAATCCCGCGACCGAGCGCCAGCCGGGCCAATCCGGTCGCATCGAAACCTGACGGCCCGGGTACCCAGATACTCAATCCCCCCGTTTGGGTGGGAATGTTCCACTCCGGGAGGTGTGTCGCCAGCCCGGAGGATGCTCGTTCCCATTTGTCTTTCACGGCGATGCGGGTCTTTCGCACGCTGGCCGCGTAATCTCCGCTTTCGATCATCAATGCGGTTGTTCGCTGCAGGAGCCCGGCCGGATGGCGCAGCATGTAGCGCCGGATGTCACGCAGGTGCTCGATCAGAGGTGCGTCCGCGACGATGTAACCAAGCCGCAAACCCGGGGCGAGGAATTTCGAAAAGCTTCCGAGATAGACCACCCGCCCGGTTTCATCCATCGCCTTGAGGGCAGGCGTTGGCTGTCCCTGATAGCGGAATTCGGCGTCATAATCATCCTCGATCACGACGAAGTCGTCGTCGGCGGCCGCGGTCAGTAACTGCTGTCTTCTCCCGACGGCCAGGGTCACGTTTGTGGGATATTGATGACTCGGGGTCACGAACACGACATCCAGCCCACTGGTTGTACCTTCGACGAGGATCCCCTGATCGTCAATGGGCATGGCGCGGAGAGTTCCGCGTCGTCTGCTGAAGATGTGTCTGGCGTCCGGATAACCCGGATCCTCCACTCCGACCCGTGAGCTCGATCCGACAAGAGCGTGCGCAACGAGAAACAGACCCTGCTGGGAGCCGAGAGAGACGAGGATCTGATCGGGAGTTGCCGAGATCCCTCGTGCCGGAAGAATCCGTTCGCAGAGCAAGGTTGTGAGCAGCGGGTCGTCTTGATCGATGAGGTCGCTGAGGCTGATCGATCGATTCTCCCCGTCGAGTGCCGCTCTGCCGGCTCGATTCCAGGCTCTCGTCGGGAAAAGCGAAGGATCAGGCTGGCCTACAACGAATGGATAGGCGTAATCCGACCAGTTCGGAGGCTTACGCATGTGGGGGTAAGGGTCTGTTGGATGTCGGAATCGGACGTCCCAGTCGATCGGGATCCCGGGAGGTTCTCGCCTGGCCTGGACAAATGGCCCGACTTCCTGGCTGACGACGTATCCCACCCGGTCGATCGACTGGATGAACCCTTCGGTCACCAACTCCTGGAGGGCGAGGTTGGCGGTGTTGCGCGATACGTCGAGTTCCAGCGCCAGCGTACGCGAGGAAGGAAGGAGATCACCGGGGCCGAGCGTTCCGGCTTCGATGGCCGCCACCAGGCCGTTGCGTAGCTGACGGTACAGGGGTTCGCTGTCATCGCGGGACAAACGAATGAGAGGAGTGCTACGTCTTCTGGCCATGCCTCAGAGGCCCCGACCATTGCGGAACGACGGGCGAAGCGTGAAATCGTTGGCGTGCGGTCGGCGTCTCATCTGGTACTGTCGAAGGTCATCGTTCTGGCACTTTACAAGGGTCCAACGCATTCGCTACATTGGAGCTGTAAACCCCACCGGCGCCCAGGCGCGTCCAGACCGTCAGGAGTCCGGGGTGCGCGACGTCGCACATCGCTCAACGAATTGAGGACTGATGAAGGTATCTGATATCCAACACCTGTTGTATCACTTCACGCCAGGGCGTATGTGGCTCGATGGTGACATGACCGTTTTTGTGCGCGGCGAGGGCTGTTACATCTGGGATGAAGAAGGCAAGAAGTACCTGGATGGCCTGGCGGGCCTGTTTGTGGTACAGATCGGTCACGGCAGGTCGGACCTGGCGAATGCTGCCGCAAAGCAAATGGAACAGCTCTCTTACACTCCCACCTGGGCTGCGGTACATCCGACGGCGGTGGACGCCGCAAAACTCATCGCATCACTGGCGCCTGGGGATCTCGACACGGTGTTCTTCGTGAGCTCGGGATCTGAGGCTGTCGACTCGGCGATCAAGTTTGCCCGACAGCATCACCGCAATCGTGGCAACCACTGGAAGACCGGCGTCATTAGCCGTGACATGAGCTATCACGGCACCACCATCGGTGCCCTGTCGGTGACCGGGCTCGAATCCATTCGGGAGCCGTTCCATCCTCTGCTGCCGAACATGCACAAGGTCGGCAACACCTTGCAGTATCCGGACGCAGATTCGGCTGTGCAGGCCTTCGAAGACAAGATTCTGGAGGTAGGGCCGGAACACATCGCCATGATCAGCGCGGAGCCGGTACAAAACGGGGGAGGTGCGCTTGTGCCTCCCGAGGGGTATTGGGAAGGCCTTCGGGCGCTGTGCGACAAATACGACATCCTGTTGCATGCGGATGAGGTCATCAATGCTTTTGGTCGGCTCGGTCGATGGTTTGGCTCGGATCTTGTCGGCGTTGTTCCCGACTTGATCACATTCGCGAAAGGCGCCACGAGCGGATACGCACCCATCGGCGGTTTGTTGATTCGGCGGCCGCATGTCGAAGCCTTGATGAAATCCGTTGATGGAACGTTCACGCACGGGTCGACATGGGGCGGGCACCCCATGGTCATGGCGGTTGCCATCGCCAACATCACCGCTTTGCGAGATGAACACATTCTGGAGAACGTGGTCGAGCATCAGGATTACTTCAAGGGTGAGCTCGACCGGCTTGCCGACGCCCATTCTGTGGTGACCGATATTCGAGGCACCGGATACTTTTACGCGATCGAACTCGGCATGCCTGATGGACAGCCGATGAACGAAAAGACAACAAAAAGGATGGTGGGCGAGGTGCTACCGCGCTACATCTCCGATGCCGGTCTGCTGATTCGCGCAGACAGCAGGGGCCAGGCGAAGCTGATGTTGTCGCCGCCACTCATCGCACGAACAACCGAGATCGATGAGTTGTTGGCCGGGGTCGACCAGGTCGTCACACGCGTTGCCGGAGATCTGTCGTGAACGTCGGTGTGGTCACCGAGGCGAAAACCGACGAGAACCGTGTGGCGCTCACACCTGCCGGCGCCGAGACGTTGATCGGTGACGGTCATGAAGTTCTCGTGCAATCCGGAGCCGGGGTCGGATCGCAGTTTCTCGACGACGAGTACGCGGCCGCGGGCGCCAAGATTATCGATGGGGCAGCGTCGGTCTGGGCGGAGAGCGACATCATCGTGAAGGTCAAGGAACCGCAAGAAAGCGAGTTTGCGCATCTTCGCAGTGGCCAGATTCTGTTCACCTACCTGCATTTGGCTGCTTACCCCAAGGTCGCGAATGCGTTGATGAAGACAGGCGTCACCGCTATCGCATACGAAACAGTTGTCATGCCTGACCGCTCGATTCCGCTCCTTGCACCAATGAGCGAGGTTGCTGGTCGAATGGCTCCTCAGGTTGGCGCGAGAATGCTGGAAAAGTATGCAGGGGGCCGCGGAATCCTATTGGGCGGAATTCCGGGTGTCGCTCCCGCAACCGTGATAGTGGTAGGCGCCGGCATGGCAGGTTCCAACGCTGCGCAGATCGCGGCCGGGATGGGTGCAGACGTGACCGTGTTTGACGTCAATCCTGTCCCGTTGCGGCGCCTGGATAGCGTGTACCGCGGAGCCCTCAAGACCCGGATCGGTAGTCCAGCAGACATCAAGGCAGCAGCACGGGAGGCAGATCTCGTGATCGGTGCTGTATTGCTGCCGGGCAAGCGTGCACCCCGCATTCTGGACACGGCGGACATCGGCGAGATGCGCGAAGGCTCTGCCCTGGTTGATATCGCGATCGATCAGGGCGGATGCTTTGAGACGTCGCGCGAGACGAAGCACTCGGACCCGACGTACGTGGTCGACGGGGTGGTCCATTACGCAGTTG
>JABDOU010000336.1 GCA_013043085.1 Acidimicrobiia bacterium | reverse complement strand
ATCCATGACCATCCCCGGATACATGCTCTCCGCGTAGTAATCGAGATGGCCCGATGTTTGCCAGAGGTCGCTCTTGGCGAGATGCGGGGAGAACACAAACTCGAAGCCGAATTCCTCATGGATGTCGCGGCTGTAGTCCTCGACGACCTTTCGCATGATCCCGCCCCTCGGATGCCACACAGCCAAACCCGGGCCGAGATCCGGGGGAAAAGAAAACAGGTCGAGTTCCCGCCCGAGCTTGCGGTGATCGCGAGCTTCGGCCTGTTCGAGCCTCTCCAGGTAGTCGGCCAGATCCTGCTTACTGTTCCAGGCCGTGCCGTAGATACGTTGAAGCTGCTGTTTGTTCTCGTCGCCTCGCCAATACGCGCCCGCAGATCGGAGAAGTTTCACGGCCTTGATCCGCCCGGTCCCGGGAACGTGAGGCCCACGGCAGAGATCCACGAAGTCGAGATTCCGGTAGAGGGTCACGACTCCATCGCCTGCTCCCTGCGACGCCTCACCATCTGTGATGATTTCGGTTTTGAATGGTTGATCTTTGAAGATCTCGAGACCTTCCTCAGTGGTTGCCTCATCTCGTTCGAACGGTTGATCCTCTTTTATGATCTCCATCATGCGAGTTTCAACGGCGGCAATGTCTTCCGGCGTGAAGGGGCGCCCGATATCGAAGTCGTAGTAGAACCCGTCGGTGATCGGCGGTCCTATCGCAAAGTGGGCACCTTCAAAGAGGTCGAGAACTGCCTGAGCCATGACGTGCGCTGACGAGTGGCGAGTGATGAACAACCCGTCTTCAGAGTCCGCTGTGATGACTTCGAGAGAACCACTGCCAGGCAGAGGTCGATTGAGATCGAGCAACTCACCGTTGTGGCGCACGGCAACGGCGGCCTTGGCCAAACGGCTCCCAATGCTCGACGCAACGTCAAATCCGGTGGTCCCGTCCGGAACATCCCGCTTTGAGCCGTCTGGAAGTTCGATGCTGAAAGCCACTGACAACCTCTCTCCGGCTTCATACGCTGATAAGTGAGCCCTCGGGCTGCTTTTCGTACACGGAGATTAAGGGCTGGACACAACGGTGGAAGCAATCGAGATAGCGAGAAAACTCTCTGGAGATGGACGCGTGATGCCGGTGGAAGCAGATGAACGCAGGTTCTACCGGGTGTGGGATGGTGCTTCCAGCAGGGTGATCAAAGTCGACCGTAGCCGCCGCTCTCACGATCGCGAGCTAGCCGTGATCGAATCCTTGGATGGTGTCCTTGGAATCCCATTCGTACTCGACACCGGACAGCTAGACGATTGGTATTGGATATCGTTTGCAGATCCAGGGGCATGGAATCTGTCCGCCATGCGAAACACAGACGTTGCTCTCCGCATCAGTAGAACGCTCAATCAGGTTCGGGAATTGCCGCCAAACACGTTCCCGCAGCCTGTCCTCACGAACGCACTCATTCAGAGCGAATTCACGTCGGTACTGCGCCAGTTGCGGCCGCTCCGCGGTCGGCTGCGAATCCAGAAGACCACGATGGATCAACTCCTTGAAGTACCAGCCCCGAGCGGTTCTCTCCCTCGCCCTGCCCACCTTGGTAACAAAGCCACGCAGACATTCATAGACAACAGCGGAAACGTGACCCTCATGGGATGGGAGGACGGCGGGATCGCCCCACCGGAGTGGGATTTCACTCAGGTCTTGATGGGACTGGAAGACGGTTCCCGTGCTGGTGCTGTTTTCGCCAAGGCATCAGACATCGATCCCGGCCCCATCGAAATCCACCGCTGGATCATATTCCATACGGTCCGTGAGCTGCTCACGCTGGCCAACAACTACGAAACGGCAACCGCCGCAGAATATCTCGTCGAACGCATGAAACGGTCGCTCCGCGTTGCCGTGCTGGACAAAAAGACCGCCTGACGCCGGCACAACATTTTGCCGTCGGAAAGGCGCGAAATCTTTTCCTGACCTCATTACGGTTGTCGAACTTCATCCGAGGAGGCCGTTGTGCTCGAAACCGTAATCGTCATCTCGCTGTTCGCTGCGCTTCTGTTTGCAGGAAGTACTTCGAGCGAACCGGCCTACGACGTTCGCATATCCGACTCACCGACCGACCTTCCATGTCCCTGGTGTCTTGCTCCGACGCAGGAGCAAGATGCACAGTGCGCCGCATGCGGCCAGGACTTCGGTTGACGCCACATACTCGTTAGGCGTATCGGTACTCACTCCGCCGCTCGAGTGGTCGAAACCCGGCGCTGCGATA
>JABDOU010000333.1 GCA_013043085.1 Acidimicrobiia bacterium | reverse complement strand
TGTACACCGAATCGGTCACGGCAACAGATCCCCTTGGCCTCGGATCGTCGGTTGAGGTAACGGCCAGCCCGGTTGCATCGGGTGCCACAGAATCGACCAGTCCTCCCCAAACCACGACAACCACTACGACACTCGCCACGACAACCACCGAACTCGTTGCTATACAGCCTCCGCCGGACGCGGACGGTGGAAGTGGTCTACCGACCTGGGCACTTCCCCTCATAGGCGTCGGGGCGATCGCAGTTCTCGTCGGCATCATCGGGACCGGAATTCGTGTGAGCTCGACACAAGGGGGAAGAGCACTGGTCGTCGGAGGATTCGGAACCCGGATTGGCTCTGCAATCGCCGAACGGCGCCGACAGATCTCCAACTGGTGGTACCGAACTCGACTGGCAATGGCCACCAGCCGGAGACGCCTGTTCCGCCCGATCACGAGACAGCGAAACTCGATGCCGCCGTTCAACCGCCTCCGTATAGGCACGCGTGCCAGCCGCTCCCGCTTTTCCAACACCCGCAACGCGATCGAGTCAAAACGCCGCTATTGGCAACTGACGTTGAGGAACTTCTTCCGGTTCCGACGCGGCACCTAGCACCTGACCGGAACAACGTCTTGTCGCAAAGCTAACCTTGCTCTCCCTTGGATCCGGGGGTGTAGCTCAGCTCGGCAGAGCGCTTCGTTCGCAACGAAGAGGTCGTGGGTTCAAATCCCATCACCTCCACCGGTACTGCTCCCGTGCGTTTGGACCTGTCTCGCGAACCACGGCCCCGCCCGGATTTGAACCCACTGATACTTTTTCTGTTCTCACCTACGGCTCGAACGGGTTCAAATCCCATCACCTCCACCGGTACCGCTCCCCGTGCGTCTGGACCTGTCTCGCGAGACACAGCACCGCCCGGATTTGAACCCACTGATGCTATTTCTGTTCTCGCCCATGACTCGAACGGGTTCAAATGCCTATCTTCCATGCCCTCACCTTCGGCTCCCGCGCACCACCACGCCGGTTTGGACCTCCGGGCCAAGCCCTTGCCGGTTTGGCCCTCCGGGCCAAGCCCTTACGGAGTTGCTCCGCAACTCCACCGGTACCGCTCCCCGTGCGTTTGAACCTGTCTCGCGAACCACGGCCCCGCCGAGATTTGAACCCACTGATGCTTTTCCTGTTCTCGCCCATGGCTCGAACGGGTTCAAATGCCTATCTTCAATGCGCCCACCTTCGGCTCCCGCGCACCCGACTCCTGATCTGTGGTCCAGCCCCGGTGACGTTTGCCTCTGGTCCTGGCTCTCCTTCGGGGTCATCATTGGTAGTTGTGATCGTTGGTGAACTGACTTCACCGGAAGGAGGATCTGATGACCACGTTGATATCCAGGAAGCCGCCGGCTGATAGATCGCAGCCGAACGACTATCGGACCCTGGCGATCATGGTCGGTGTCTTCTTCATCGTTGGCACCGTTGCCGGGGTTTTGAGCGTTGTGATGGGAGGCGGAGTTCTCGACGAGGCGAACGTCCTCGGAGCTGCGGCCGAAGATGGCACTCCGCTCATACGCGGAGCGCTTCTCGTCTTGGTGATGGGTTTTCCGCTGGCGATGGTCCCCGTTTTGTTGTATCCGCTGTTCCGCCGCTACAACCAGATACTGGCCATGGGTGCCGTCATATTCCGCGGCGTACTCGAAGCCGTCACCTACATGGCCTTGGCCGGCCTGATGCTCATCACGGTCGGAGTTGGTAGGGAATACGCGGCGGCCGGATCACCCACAGATTCGAACTTCGATCTCTGGGGCACCATGCTGGTGGAGGCCATGGACTGGGTAGAAGTGCTCCTGGCGATGGTTTTCAGCCTGGGGGCGATGATGCTTGGCTGGTTGTTCTACCGCACCGAGATCATCCCTCGCTGGTTGGCGTTGTGGGGATTCTTCGGAGCGATTCTCTACTTCGTGGCACCTCTGATCGTGATGTTCGACATCCAGAACCTCGAGTTGTCGCTCACCACCTCGATCGGATGGCTGCTCGGCCCACTGGCAATCCAGGAGATGGTCTTTGCGGTGTGGCTGATCGTGAAGGGGTTCGAGAAAGAGCCACTGCACGAACTGATGCGTTGATCAGGCCAACTCCAACGGCCAAGGCAGTGTGTCGATTGGTTCCGTAGGGTGGGTTGAAACCAGCCAGGAGCAGTCATGAAACTCGGAGCGTTTTCGGTGAGCCTGTCCGTTGCGGACATGAGCGTTGTCCAAAATCCGGGCGCCTTGGATCGTGCCGCTCAATAGGTGCCGTTATGTGCGGATAGGTTCTGGTCGATTGTTCGTGATGCGGACAACAGACCCGGCGAGGACGACGATCAGCAGAATCGGCACGAAGACCATCCATGCGGCTCGGGCAAAGGCCATGATCGACGCGGCCACTGTCAGGACGAGCCCTAGCGTTGTCCTTTCGACGCAGCGCCGATACGCATACCAAAGCAGCCACGCCGTGGTCCCGTCAACGATGGTGACAAGCCATGCAGGCCACTCCCAATCGAGAACATACCCGAATCCTTGATCGTGGATTCCGAGGTAGAAGAGGGTGGTCAGCACAACATGAGCTGCAGCTAGGAACGTGAACAGAGCGACGAGTGCCCAAGAGGAGGCTCCATAGACCTTGGACCACCGGGACGCTGTCACGTCAGCCATGGATCAACCATACGGTGGTTGAACTCACCTACGGCTCGGACGGGTTCAAACACGATTTCTTCTGAGGGGTCCACGGACGGATCGCACGCACCTCCGATCGCATCCGCATAGTGACGCGAACCAAGCGAGAACCATGC
>JABDOU010000332.1 GCA_013043085.1 Acidimicrobiia bacterium | reverse complement strand
ACCACGTAGCGGGGGATGTTGTAGGTCAGCGAGCTGAGGAGGGCAGCAATGCCAAGAGGCAGGATGAGCCATGCGAGCTGCCGCAATCGGCGACCGCGCCAGATCGTTCGCAGGGGAAGTTGGACGACGTTGTCCGCTCTTTCGCTCGCAACCAGGGCTGCACTCTGGGGCGCTGCATATACGGCCAGCACAATCAGCCATCCTGCGGCCATTCCAACCAGGGCCCACGGCAGGGAACCAGTCCATAGTAGAAGTGCGACGAATCCCGCCAGACCGAGAACCCCGCGCCCGATCATCGTCTTGCCGGCCTTATCGAGCCGTTCGTGCTGTGCGAAGACACCGAAGTAGAGCAAGTCGGCCGCGCCTATGACCTTGGTCCCCGCGATCAGCATTACCACGAGGCTTGTCTCGCTGCCGAGGTCGAGGAAAAACAGCAGTCCCGCAGTGACCGCGACTGCGAGCGGGACCGTGAGTGATCGAAGTGCGGAGTACTCGCGAAAACTGAAATCGCGTTTGGCATCGGTCGCTTGCGCCGAGCTCATGTCGAGTCCGGCAAGCATGAAGATCGGCTGGGTGATCGCAAGGCCCAGGACATATTGACCTACGAGTTCAGAGGAACCCCACCGAACAAGCACGACAATGGTGAGCCAACGCATGCCGGAGAACACGGCGTTGGCCGCAAAGGTCCACACTGCATTTGATCGGATCGACCGTAGGGGAGTTTCCAGTTGCTCAGACATCGGATGAGGTCCCGTGAATCACAGCGTTCCGCCGAACATCGTCGTGTGACCACGAAGAGCGGCCGTCTTGTTGACCACCATCGGTGGGCAGATCGACTGACCGGCGGTGTGTATGCCGCGCGCTTGAAGCAGCTCAATCTCTTCAGAAATTCGCCCTCGTCCCGCCATACGGTGTCCGAGCTCCCCTCGATGTCCGCACTGTCCCTAAATGTCCCGTGGCCGTCCCTGACCGTTGGCCCCACACTAGGTGACTCTACGTGGGATTGCGCCAGTGAGGCATCATCGCGCTCGGGTACGCGAAAAAACGCTTTGCGTGATGGTTGCAACGTAGCCGCCCACTACGATTGCGCATTGGCAATACACATCTCGGTGGGAATCATGGTCGGGGCGACATCACGTCAATTGTTTGATCAACTTCACGACGCCGGGGTTCGCTATTGCTTGTTCAAGAGCAACGCTCATCTCGGAGCGGCGCTATCCGGAGAAACCGACCTCGATGTTTTGTTCGATGGCGCCCAGATCGATCTCGTCCACGCCATTCTCGCCGGCGCCGGATTCAAGCGATTTCCCACCAGCCCCATTCGCTCATACGCGGGGAAGGAAGACTTCTTTGGAGTCGACGGCGAGTCCGGTCGCCTTCTGCATCTCGATACTCATTACCGTCTGATTGTCGGAGCGAGCTACTTCAAGAATTTCCGCTTGCCATGGGAACACCGCATGTTGGATACCGCGACGCTCGATCCAGAACACGGTGTGTATGTTGCAGATCCTGCCCATGAGCTACTGCTGCTCGCCACCCGCGCAGCGCTCAAACTTGGTCCCCCTCAACCGGTTACGCCAAAGCGCGGCGCAAGTCAAAACATGCTTGATGAAAGGGACTGGCTGCTCAAACAGGTCCGACTCGACGACGTGGTCCGGCTCAGTCGTGAGATGCTTGGCGAACACACAGCGTTGCTGGTCGAGGCAGCGGTCTCGGATGGATTTGGACGGCAATCATTGAGGGCGCTGCGGTCCGCCCTGGTTTCGTCGCTCGAGGGCTATCGGACATATGGTCCGATCGTTGCCGAGGGTGTCCGGCGCAAGCGTCAGCTGCAGTATTTGCTGGGAGCGATCAACCGACGATATGTCCACGCCCCCTTCGGATACTCGCGAGGAGGGACCTCGGGAGGTTTGATTGTGGCATTGGTTGGATCGGACGGATCCGGCAAATCGACGCTCAATTCGTCTCTCTTCTCCTGGCTCACCTCCAAGCTCGATGTCATGCCGGTGTACTTCGGTAGTGGGGATGGGCGTGTGTCGTTGCTGCGCATGCCCCTATGGGCAATTCGACAGGTTCAACAAAGAGGTCGGTCGCACGAAGCTCGCGACCCGCAGACGCGCATGAATCGACCGGTCACGTGGAAGCTCGTCGTATGGGCGCTGATCCTCGCCCGTGAGAAGCACCTCAAGCTCGACAAGGCAGCCAAGGCGAGGGCACGAGGACTCATCGTGATCTGTGATCGATATCCGCAGACTCAGCAACCAGGAGTCAACGACGGTCCTCTCCTGTTCTCCTGGGGGGAGTCGGCATCGAGCATCAAACGTCGCATCGCTGCCATCGAGGCAAAGCCGTATGAACGCGCTTCCACCATCGGGCCAGACGTGGTTATCCGTCTCAAGGCGACTCCGGAGGTTGCACATGCGCGAAAGCCCGGAGAAAACCTTGCAAATCTCGAGTTTCGCGCCAATTCGGTCAACAACCTCGACTTTCCCGCCGCGCGGAGGGTCATCGAAATCGACGCCGATCAGGATGCCGATACTGTGCTGATGCAAGCCAAAACCCAGCTTTGGACCGACCTGTAGTCAATCGAAATTCCAGCCCGCATTTGCCAACGTCGTTCCCTAAAAGATCTCGCCGAAAGCACTCGCCGAAAAGCTCTAGCTGAAAGCTCTAGCCGACAGCTCTAGATAACCGCTCTAGCCGACCACGTGAAGGCCATTGAGATCCTCGCCGGCCGCGATCCCCAGACCCGTCAGATCCAGCGTCAGCGCGGCGGTGCCGGTGGTCGTCGAACCGAACGAGCCGACGAAGGTGCTGACATCTTCATCGTCGCCGGACCCGCCCGCCGCGGTGTACGTCCCCACAGTCGAGAAATACATGATGTCCGATGCCGAGAACGAAACCCCATCGATGTCGTGGTTGCCGACACCTCCGAATCCGATGTCACTGCCATCGAAATAGAGCGAAAACGACCCTGACGTCTCTGACCCGTAGGTTCCGGTGAACACATGGATGTCCTCATCGCTACCGTTCGGAATTCCACCGGGCTTGAAGGAGCCCTTGGTAGAGATGGCCAACGTGCCGTCGCTGAATTCGTAGATAGCGTCAATGTCTTCGGATCTCGCTGCGAGGCCCATATCGCTGCCATCAAAGTGGAACGAGAATGTTCCACTCGTGTTGGTCCCGGTGCTCGTTGGAGTGAACAGGAATACGTCCGATTCATCAACGTTGGTCCCGTCTGGTCCGCCAATGATGCCGGGGACGCTCATGTCGGAATCGAGCGACATGAGTATGGAGCCGTCGTCGCGTATGTGGATTGCATTGATCTCGCCCGGAGCGATGCCGACGTCAGACCCGTCAAAGTACATGGCCCAGGACCCCGTCGACGGATCGTACGTGACGATGTCTTCGTCCTGAACCGAGCCGAGACCGGGGACTGTTGTGCCCGACGTGAACGTGAGGTAGTAGAAACCGTCTGGCGCCGGATCGACAGTGATGGTGACCGTGTCGGACGCGATTGCACCGGTGTCGTCAGCAGTCAGAGTGAGGGTGTACACACCGTCCTGGGAGAACGTGGCGGTTGTGTCAACTGCCGTCGAGTCTGCAAACGTCACGGTCCCCGGCCCGCTTGCAGTCCATTCGGTCGTGAACGCCGAGGGTGGGTTGGGGAGTCCATCATCTGTAACCGTTCCATCGAGCGTGACACCGCCGGGGAGGGCGACGGTCTGTGCAGGGCCCGCGTCAACCGTCGGAGGAAGATTGGGGGGTTCGGGAGAAACGGTGATCTCGATCGTGTCTTCGACGGTGTACTGGCCGTCATAAGCGGACAGAGTGAGGAAATAGGTGCCGTCGACGGAGAACGCCGCGCTGGTGTCGACGGCGGTGTCATCGGCAAAGGTGACCGTACCCGGTGGTCCGGAAGCCGACCAGGTCGTTGTAACGGTCCCCGGTGGGATCGGTAGTCCGTCATCGTTGATTGTCCCGTCGAGCGTCGCCTCGTTCGGAAGCGTGATGGATTGGCCAGTCCCGGCGCTGACGGTCGGGGCCGTGTTGGTCGGTTGATCTACCACGGTAATGCTGACCGTGTCCGACTGGTAGAGCTCGCCGTCGTAGGCAGTGAGGGTGAGCGTATAGGTCCCGGTCTGTGTGAAGGTGGCAGTCGTGTCAACGGATCCTGGATCGCCAAACGTAACCGCCGCCGGGCCCTGAGCAGTCCACGTCGTGGTCACCGCCCCCGGGGACGCTGGTAGACCATCGTCGGAGACGGTTCCATCCAAATTCGCCTCACCCGGAGGAAGGTTGATGATGTCGTCGGGTCCTGCGTCGACAACCGGCGCTTGATTCCCGACTGTGTACTCAACATGGAGCAGGGGAGCGCTCTGCTGGTTGCTCTTGGATGACTCTGCGGTGCGCTCTCCCGTGCCGGTAACGATGAGAGCGATGGCATTGTTGGCAGACCATCCAGGACGGTTGACGATCTCCTGTATGACAGCGTTCAATGGCGGGGTTCGTTGATCGAGCCCGGCCGCTCCCACGGTGCTCCAGGCCGGCGGTGACCAGTTGGCACCGGCAGCCGTGGTCGGTCTCGCCGAAATGCTGTATGCCGTTGACGTGAACGTCGGCGGGTTGTCCGCAGCCTGTCCCCGAATCGTGAGATTGGTTGGCTCCGTATTGATCTCGTCGACCTGAAATTGGACGTAGGCATTGGCGATACTGGCGCCCTTAGGAATGTTCACCGACGCGAACCTGATGCCGACGGTCTGGTTCCCCCCGCTGTCGTAGACCAGTTCGAGATCAGAGCTCCCGAGATCCACGGGTCCGGTCGCATCTTCTTCAGCATCGTCAGAATTTGCGCTGACCCTTACGTCGACTACTGATGCTCCGCCGCCGCCGTTCATGGTCACGATCAGGTCATCGCTCGATAGGTTCTCCCCGTCGTCTGCGGTGAGTCGCAAAAGGTAGGCACCTGCGTCAGTAAATGTGGCGGTCGTATCGACGTCGCTGGAATTTCCGAACGTAACCGAACCGGGGCCGGTGACCACCGACCAGGTGGTGGTGACTGCTCCTGGAGGGTTTGGTAGACCGTCGTCAGAAACTGTTCCGTCGAGGTTCGCCGTTTCCTGATACTCGATGGTCTGATCGGGGCCGGCATCCACGGTCGGAGGTATACCGCTTGTAAAGGAGATCTCGAACATCTCCCCATCGTTTTCGTTGGGGTCGGAGTTGTTGTCCGTGCCCCGTGCGACGACGTAGAGGTTCTTTTGGGACGGGTTATTGCTGGCAGGTGCATATGCGAGCCCGGCCGGTTTTCGGGGGTTGATATCCGTCATGTCGATGTAGCGAATGAGCGTTCCGCTGGTCGTGACTTCGGCGATGGTGTCGTTTTTGGATAACACGTAGAGGTTGCCATTGTCCGGGTTGAATTCAACACCCTCGGGATCGATTACCCCGAGATTGGTTACGTCGAACTGATTGATCGAGGAGCCATTGTCGAATCCGTTGGGACCGGGCTGGATGACGAAGATTTCCTCGCTCACACCATCGACCAGGTAGAGCGTCCCATTTCCGGCAGGGTCGAAGGCGATGCCTTCGGCGTCGACGGTCCCGATGTGGTTCTCGGTGATGGAGTTGACGACATTTCCCGAGAAGCCGTCAACTTCATAAATGGCCGTTCTCCCGGTGTCGTCAGAGATGAAGATGTGACCGTTGAGGGGGTTGTAGGCGATGCCGGTTGGTTCGTCGGAATAGCTGGTTGTGTTGTAGGTGTTTGTCAGCCCCCCGCTGAGATTGGATCGGAACAGGTTGGCACCGGCCCAGATCGACATTTCGTTTACTTCCGAATCGCTGACGAGCAGATCGGAACCAGCAGAGTTGAAAGCAAGGCCGGCCGGATCCGGACTTGGCGGATTCCACTGGGAGGTAGCTGTGGCTCGTACCAACGTAGCCGTGATGGACCCGACCGTGGCGTTTAGCTGAACAGCAGGTTCCAGTGTGAGCTCGGCGATCGTTCCCTTTGAAGATTCGCCGGCTGCCGAAGCGGTTGCTTCGCTGGTTGTTGCGGAGATGGACGTAGTCGCACTGTTGTCGATGATGTAGAGGC
>JABDOU010000317.1 GCA_013043085.1 Acidimicrobiia bacterium | reverse complement strand
CCCATGGAGTACGCCGTTGAGCTCAATCGTCTGGTTGAACTTCAGATGATCGGCAGCGTCGGCTAGCCAGCGTTCCCGCTGCACCAAATTCGAAGCCGGACCAGCAGGGATCTAGTCTCCAACCATGTCTTTGCTCACCGAGTATCGCCCTGACGGGACGTTCGGTGAGATGATCGATGCCGGTCAGGTCCGGGACCATTACCGACTCCTGGCCGATCGTCTCGCCCAATTCACAGCCGAAGACATCCGCCAACGGATGCAGCTCACCGAGTCCACTTTTCGGAATCTCGGCATCACATTTGCCGTGTATGGGAGCGAAGGCGGGGTCGATCGCACCTGGCCCATTGACCTGATTCCCCGCATCATCTCAGCCAGCGATTGGGCCATCATCGAGTCTGGCTTGATTCAGCGCACACGGGCGCTGAATGCATTCCTCGAAGACATTTACGTCGGAGAACACGCCATCGTTCAGGACGGCGTCATCCCGGAATGGCTCATAAAGAGCTCAGATGGATTCAAGAGACAAGCGTTCGGGATCAACGTGAGGAGTGGCGCCCGTTGCGTCGTTGCCGGAATCGATATTGTCAGAGATGGCAACGGCGTCTATCGCGTTCTCGAAGACAATTTGCGGGTTCCAAGCGGAATCTCGTACGTCATCGAAAATCGAGCGGCGATGAAACGAGCTTTTCCGGACCTACTGGATACGTACGCAGTGCGATCCGTGGACGACTACGGATCGATGCTTCTCCGTGCGCTGAAGTGGCAGGCGCCGTATGGTCCCGTGGATCCCACGGTCGTCGTCCTCACCCCCGGCGTCTATAACTCTGCCTATTTTGAACACGCATTTCTGGCCCGTCGAATGGGTGTCGAGCTCGTTGAGGGTCGAGATCTCGTCGTGGACGACCACGTTGTATATCTCCGGACGACACGAGGTCCCCAACGCGTCGATGTGATCTACCGCAGGATTGATGACGATTTTCTCGATCCGGCCGCATTCGATCGCCACTCGGCTCTGGGCATTCCCGGGCTGTTGTCGGCTATCCGAGCCGGAAATGTCGCGGTTGCCAATCCAATCGGAAACGGGGTGGCCGATGATAAGGCCGTTTACACATATGTTCCTGCGATGATCGAGTACTACCTGGGGGAACAACCGATTCTCCCGAATGCCCAAACGTTCGTGATGTGGGATGACGATCAACGATCCTGGGCCTTCGAGCGGATGGACGAACTCGTCTTCAAGCCGGTGGCTGAGGCCGGAGGCAAAGGCATCGTGATCGGGCGAACTGCATCTGATGAGGATCTCGAAGAAGTTCGTGCTCTCGTCGAAACCGATCCTCGCAACTACATCGCGCAGGAGATCATCGAGCTTTCGACCCACCCGACGTTCACTGGTGACAACCTCGCACCTCGCCATATTGATCTTCGGCCCTTTGTCGTATCGGGGGAAACCATCGAAGTTGTCCCCGGCGGTCTCACGAGGGTCGCGATGCGAGAGGGCTCTTTGATCGTCAATTCTTCCCAGGGCGGCGGATCCAAAGACACCTGGGTATTGGAACCAGCCTGATGTTGTCCCGTCATGCCGAAGGTTTGTTCTGGATTGGGCGCTACGTCGAACGGGCTTCAGATATCACGCGGATGCTCGACGTCGCATACGACGTGCAGATGGAACGACCTCCCTCAGCGAGGGAGGCGGTGTGGCGGGACCTACTCGATGTTCTTTATATCAACGACCAGTTCGTCGACCACCATGACACGGCGACGACCGAGACGATCAACCGATTCCTCGTCCTCGACGGGGACAATCCGGTTTCTGTTGCCAGCTCGATCGTGTCTGCTCGTACCAACATCATGAACGTACGCGATGTGGTGCCGATAGAACTGCTCGAGTCGATCAATCGTCTCCACACCTTGTTTGCATCCGGGGAACTCGGGGCGGAGCTCGAAACGAACACCCATGCGGGGTACCACATGGTTGCCACCCATTGCCGCACGATTTCTGGCGCGATGTTCGACTCGATGGCACGAACCGATGGTTACCGATTCATGATGCTTGGCAGATATCTCGAACGCGCTGAGATGACGTGCCGAACTATTGAGGTAACCCGCAGTGTGGCACCGACGGATGATGCCGCCTGGCGTGCTGTATTGCGTTCCGTTTCGGGTCTTCACGCGTTCACCCGGCTTCACGGCGCATTGGCTGAGGTAGACGAAGTGGTTCGCTTTCTGTTGATGGATCGCGACTTCCCATACAGCGTTCTGCACTGTCTCAGCGAATGCGCGTCTCAACTCAGCATCGTGAGCACTACGGGAACCTGGCAATCGCCTCGAATGGTGGGTCGGGTGAAGGCTGAGATCGAGTTTTCAGACGTTCCGTCGGTCGAGACGTCTGCTCTCGCCGAGTTGGTGGCACGGCTCGAGGTCGGAATCCGCGACGCCTCTCAGGCCTTCCACGACGACCTCTACCAGTTCGGTGGCGACGCCACGTTGCACAGCTTTGAGGCACTCTGATGCGCCTATCCATCCGATACCTGACGAAGTACACATATGGCGTTGAGGTGGGGGAGTCGCAGAACGCCTTACGAGCGTGTCCGGCGAACGACGGATCACAGCGCCTTCTCGACTACCGGTTGACCATCGATCCTCCAACGGACGTGGTTTCGTATACCGATTACTGGGGCACCCGGGTCGACATTTTCGGCATCAATGAGCGACACACTCGTCTCTCGATCTTCGCAGATTCAGATGTCGAAACCACCTTGCCCGCCCACCCGCTCGACGATCCCGACCTCATCACCGAGGACGGATATTCGGATCTCACGAAGGACTACGAATACCGAACCAGATCACCCCACGTCCAATGGAGTCCCGAGCTCCGCGATTGGGCCAGGGAGATAACCGCAGATGCCTCCGGTCCATACGAGATCGCTGTAGCTGTCCATGAGGCCGTGGGTTCACGGATGTCGTACGTTCCGGATGCAACCGAAGTCGGAACTCCTGTCTTGGAGATCTTTGAAACAAACCAGGGGGTCTGCCAGGACTACGCCCACCTCAGCATTGCCGCCTGTCGATCTATTGGGATACCGGCCAGATATGTGAGCGGGTATTTCTATGCAACCCCGACCGGCGAACAGCCAACCGGAGACAAGATCGAGGTGGAAACGCACGCTTGGATCGAAGTCGCGCTACCTGGATTCGGCTGGTGGGCGCTCGATCCAACCAACCAGCTGATCGCCGGAGAACGCCATGTCAAGATCGGGCACGGACGCGACTACGAAGACGTAACACCTCTACGCGGCGTTTTCCACGGAGACCCGGAATCGACCGATCTCCACGTTGGAGTGGTGATGTCTCGCAAGGACCTGGGAAATCCGGTCGTAGAACCCCGGCCGTCTGCCCTCATGACCCAGCAGCAACAGCAACAACAACAGCAATAAGAGGCTGTCGATGTTCAGTTTCTTGACATGGAATGTGGCGATGATGCGTCGTTCATCTGAGGCGCCATTCGAGTGGACCATCGAGCATTCCGAGGAGGCGATTCGGGCATTTGTGGTGGAACGTGATCCGGATATTGTTTGTTTCCAAGAGCTGCCGGGCATGGTTCCCTATGTCGGTTCGCACGTACTGGTACCAGTTCATACCAGAAGCCACAACGGCGACATTGCGATTCTCGTCCGGTCGGGTCTCGAAGTCGACGCCACGTTTCGGACGGAGCAAGGCTTCGCCGTCGTCGTTGAGTTTTCGGATTTCACGTTTGCGAATGTTCACCTGGCTCCCGGTTCCGATGGCGCCATGACCAGGCTCGCGATGATGCATCAGATTCTGGCCGATGTCGTGCAACCGCTGGTCGTTGTGGGTGACACGAATATGCGGATGGCCGAATGGGATCTCATGGCGGAACTTGGTTTCACGATCGTCAAGCCGCCGGTTCCGACATGGAACAGTCGATCGAATCGATTCAATGAAGAGGGAGCCGAGTACACCGCGTATTACACCAACGCGATGGCACGGGGCAAGATCGAAATCGGCGACCTTGAAGTATGGACAGAGCCCGTCGAGTATCTAGACAAGTCATTTCACCTATCAGATCACTACCCGCTCACGGGATCCGTTGAGGCGGCGGCGGGATACAGAACATGAGCCCAGGCCCGGCTCACCTCTCTCGATCTATTGTCGAGGATCGAGACGACTATCAAACATAAGGAGC
>JABDOU010000283.1 GCA_013043085.1 Acidimicrobiia bacterium | reverse complement strand
GTTGTTGGAGCTGGTGGATCTCGGTTTCCTGCCGCAAACGCTTGCTCGATTCGAGTCGGCCTACACGAAGCCTTATGGCGCGATTCTCGTCACGGGCCCGACCGGTTCCGGTAAGTCCACCACCCTGTACGCCACGCTCAACGTGTTGAACAAACCCGAAGTCAACATCATCACCACAGAAGATCCGGTTGAGTATCGCCTGGAGGGGATAACTCAGGTCCAGGTCAACAAGAAGGCCGGATTGACCTTTGCCACCGCTTTGCGTTCAATCCTGCGTTCTGACCCTGACATTGCCCTTGTTGGTGAGATTCGTGACCACGAGACGGCGCAGATCGCAATCGAAGCTGCCCTGACCGGTCACCTCGTGCTTTCAACCCTGCACACCAACGATGCCCCATCGAGCATCGGCCGCCTCATTGAAATGGGTGTTGAACCTTATCTGGTTTCATCCTCTCTCGACGCTGTGCTCGGCCAACGTCTCGCGAGACGCCTGTGCAAGAAGTGCAAGGTCGAGTATTCGCCTGACAAGGATGTGCTCGTCAAAGCCAGATGGGCCGATGAGGAGATCGAGAAAGCCACCGCCTCGCAGATGTATGCCGCTGATCCGAAGGGATGTGGTGCTTGTTCGAACGGTTACCGCGGGCGATTGGCATTGCACGAGGTCATGCTCATATCCGACGAGATTCGCCGCATGGCCGTCGAGAACCGCCCTTCGAACGAAATCAAAGTCGTCGCCAAAGAGCAAGGCATGCTCGAACTGTGGGATGACGGTATGACAAAGGTTCGCAAGGGCATGACGTCCATCGAAGAGATCATGAGAGTCGTGGCGTGAACAGGGTTTCCAAACAAATCGGCGAATCACTCGTCGATAAGAGACTGCTGAGCCGTGACGTGCTCGAAGCCCTGTACGTGCAGGAAAAGGACACGGACGTTCCTCTTGCACGAATCCTTCTGCAAAACGGCCACGTGTCACCTGGGGATCTGCTCGCTACGGTCGCAGATCGGATCGGGATGAGGTATGTCGACGTGCAGAATGAGGTGCTTCAGCCCGAGGCAGTGTCCAGGCTCGATCCCGACACGGCACATCGCTTCAATGCGATTCCTATCAAAGTAGAAGATGGCCGCGTCATTGTGGCGGTTGCCAACCCGTTTGTACGAGACATCCAAACCAGCCTCGAGACCGTATGTGGCTCGGCTGTAACCATGGCGCTTGCCAGCCAGACGGGTATCGACGAGATGCTCAATTCATTCTTCATGGGGCTCGACGAGGAGCCGAGACGTATACGCACAGAAATCGCCGAGCAGGTACATCTCAACGATTTCCTCGAGTTGTTGATCGAAAAGCAGGGTTCCGACCTTCACCTGACCGCCGGTTCGCCGCCCATGGTGCGCGTTCACGGGTCCCTGGAGCCGATGGAGGGATTCGACATTCTGATGCCGGCTGAGCTTCGCCGGATCCTGTACGACATCCTCACGGCCGAGCAGAGAACTCGCTTCGAGGAAACTCGAGAGCTGGACACTTCCCATCCACTCCCTGGCCGTGGACGATTTCGTGTCAACGTGTTCTTCCAGCGTGATTCGGTAGCGGCGGTTCTGCGTTCCATTCCCAATGAGATCAAGAATCCCGATGAGCTCGGCATGCCTGCTGCGGTCAACTCACTTGCGCACTTGCATCGTGGTCTGGTTCTCGTGACCGGCCCGACCGGGTCAGGTAAGTCCACGTCGTTGGCGTCGATCATCAACCTGATCAACACGGAGCGGGCGAGTCACATCATCACTGTTGAGGATCCGATCGAGTTCTTGCACCGGCACAAGAAGAGCATCGTGAATCAACGTGAGGTCGGAACTGACACGCTCGGCTTCAACCAGGCGCTCAAGCACATCTTGCGGCAGGATCCGGACGTGATCCTGGTGGGTGAGATGCGAGATCTCGAAACCATCGGCGCTGCCTTGACCGCAGCCGAAACAGGACACCTTGTCTTTGGAACTCTCCATACCCAAAGTGCACCTCAATCCATAGAGCGAATCATCGATGTGTTTCCAGCGCATCAGCAATCTCAGGTTCGTGTGATGTTGGCCGGTTCGCTGCAGGCCGTTTTGTCCCAACAGTTGCTCCCTACCGTTGACGGCAAGGGTCGGATCGCGGCAGTCGAGGTCATGATTGCAACGTCGGCGATCCGGAACCTCGTACGCGATGGCAAGGTCCACCAGATCCCGAGCGCCATTCAGGCAGGTGGCAAGTACGGAATGCAGACGATGGACATGGCGCTGGCCGCGATGACCAAACAGGGCAAGATCACTCGAGAACTTGCGCTCGAACGTTGCAACGACAAAGAGGCGATGCAACGCCTCCTACAGGGCGGTTAGAGCATGGCCTCGATGTACACATACAAGGTTCGTGACGCCAAGAGCGGCAAAGTCATCGAAGGTGAGTTGGAGGGTTCCTCCAAAGAAGCGGTTATTCGCGCTCTGAAAGAAAGCGGGATGACCCCTCTCGGCGTGGCCGAGAAGAAGACCGATGGTCTTCAGAAAGAGATCTCGATCCCGGGCATCACCGATCGGATCAAGGCCAAAGAGATTGCCATCTTCAGCCGTCAGTTTGCGACCATGATCAATTCCGGTCTGTCGCTACTGAGGTCTCTCTATGTTCTCGAAGAACAGACCGTATCCAAGCCTCTCAAGAAGACAATCGGGGAGGTGCGGGCCAGTGTCGAGCGCGGTGCAAGCCTCAGCGTTGCTCTCGAGCAGCATCCCAAGGTCTTCAACACACTCTTCGTGGCCATGGTCCAGGCCGGCGAAGCCGCAGGTGTCCTCGACGAGACTCTCGAACGCATCGCAGACACCCTCGAATCTGCGGCGGCATTGCGCAGCAAAATCAAGTCGGCCATGGCATACCCGATCGTGGTCCTCAGCATGGTGGCAGGCGTCGTCACTCTCATGCTCCTTTTCGTCGTACCGCAGTTCGTCGATATGTACGCAGACGTAGGCGGCGAACTTCCGATCGCGACCCGAGCGTTGATCGGCGCCTCGGGCATCCTCACTTCGAGGTGGTACATCATCTTCCCCGCATTTGGCGGTGCCGTCTACGCGTTCCGGCGTTGGATCAATACGAAGGGCGGCCGTCGTTTGTGGGATGCGTTCAAGTTGCGAGCACCGGTGTTCGGCACCATGAACCACAAGACCGCCATCAGCCGATTCGCCAGAACGCTTGGCGTGCTTGTACGTTCCGGCGTCCCGATTCTCGAAGCGATGGCGATCGTCGAGTTGACCGCTGGAAACGTAGTGGTCGGAGACGCCGTAAACCGGGTCTCACAGGCCGTCAAGGGTGGAGATTCGATCTCGAAGCCGCTGGCAAAAGAAGGCAAGATCTTCCCGCCCATGGTCGTCCAGATGATGGCCGTTGGCGAAGAAACCGGTGCGCTCGACAACATGCTCGACAAGGTCTCCGACTTCTACGACCGGGAAGTCAACGACACCGTCGACGCTCTCACCAGCCTCCTCGAGCCAATTCTCATCGCCTTCATGGGTGCAACGGTCGGTGCCATTCTCGTAGCCCTGTACCTGCCGATGTTCAACCTGGTCAACGTCATCGGCTAGCGCGTTTCTTCCTACCGGCGGTTAAACGCTTGTTGGTTGGAGCGATCCGCACGTACGGGATTTAATACGTCGGCCGTGGTCACGCGGGAGAGCTACCGCCTCTGTGGCCGGACGTCGATGTCACGGAGGACGAGGGCCCTCAGAGCGTAAGTGGGGAGGCGGAGTTGTCCGTGTGAGATTGCCACCCACCTTGACGCGAAGGGGCTTGAACACCCTGCGCATGCCGGGAACCCTTCGGGTTCCTTGGGAGTTGCTTCGCAACTCCTCATGTGAGATCAACCCAATGGGGCTTCAAGAGTTTTCGCATGCCACGTGGTGAATCGAACACTCTGCGCTTGGCACCTTACAGAGCCTGACTAGTTCGTTTGGGAAATTGGCCGATCACCCTTAAGGAAGCTGGGAGGGGGGCCGATATAGCTGTTGTACATGGGACGCGCATTGCGTCCCGGATTCATTGTCATAGGAGGCAATACAACATGTTGAATCGGATGCGCAATCGTCTCAACGAAGACGGTTTCACACTGATCGAGCTTATGGTCGTGGTGCTTATCATCGCCATCTTGGTCGCAATCGCGATCCCGACCTTCCTCGGTCAACGTGAGACGGCCCAGGACCGTGCTGCACAGTCAAATCTGCGCAACGCCCTGGCCACGGAAAAGACCATTTACGCCAATGACCAGGCATACACCGACGTTGCTGCCGATCTCGGCGCCGTCGAGCCAAGCCTCACTTGGCAAGAGGACGCATACGCGGCTGCTACATCGAATGCGGGAGACGTATTCGTCAAGCTCGAGACCGGCGGCGTTGCCTGTCTCACCGTGCTGAGCGCCAGTGGAAAGATCTTCATGATTGCTGAGGATCCGACTGCTGCGACTGCCTATGGTGAAATTGCCTCCGGAGGCACGCTCACCGACTGTGCAACGGACGCTACCGCCGCCAGCTGGTAGTCAACTCCAAGTCAGTAAGAAAATGGGACCCCTTCAGGGGTCCCATTTTCGCGTGCAAAGGAGCTGAGGCGAGTATCCGGCCGGTACCAATCGGAATCGTTCAAGGGCGCTTCATGGATGGTCGATATTTGCTGTCATGTCACGACAAGACGGATTCTCGCTCGTCGAATTGATGATCGTTGTTCTGATTGTCGCCATTCTCATTGCGGTAGCTGTCCCGACGTTTCTGGGCCAGAGGGTGACGGCTCAAGACCGTGCAGCGCAGTCCGCGCTTCGCAACGGTCTGGTTGCAGAGAAAAGTGTCATGGCCGGGAGGTTCTCGTTTACCGACGATGTGACCGAGCTGCAGGCTGTAGAGCCGAGCTTCTTGTTTGTGGCATCTCTCAGCCCACCTGTGGGACAGATTGGTGTCGCCGTTAACGGCACCGATGTTGTCTGCATGGCGGTGCAGAGTCAATCCGGAACCTGGTTCGGAATCTGGGATGCCGTGCAGGATGCAACTGCGTTCGGTCGATCCGATACCGCCGCAGCGCTGTTCGGGGGTTCCTGTCCCTTGTCGCCGCCGGCTTCACCGGCATGGGCCGGTAACGGCTGGTAGCAATAGATCATGCATGCGTTGCTGATTGCCTTTTCCGCGCTCGTCGGGTTGATCATTGGCTCATTCTTGAACGTGGTGGCGTATCGAGTGCCGCTCGGCAAGTCGGTCATCAGTCCTGGTTCCGCTTGTCCGGCTTGTGACGCCCCTATCCGCGCCTCCGACAATATCCCGGTCATCAGTTGGCTACGTCTTCGCGGCAAATGTCGCGATTGCGGGAGCTCGGTGTCTCGGCGGTATGCGGTTGTGGAAGGTGCATCCGGTTTACTATTTGGTCTCATCGCGTGGTGGGTGGGACCTACGGCATTGCTACCGGGCTACCTGTTTTTCGCGGGTACGACGATCGCATTGATTCTCACCGATCTCGATCACAAACGATTACCCGACCGGATCGTTTTCACGGGAACCGGGCTGACTGTTGCCTTATTCATTGGTGGCAGCGTTCTGGAAAGCCAGACCGATCAACTCCCGGTCGCCTTCCTAGGTGGCCTTGTCTATCTCGTTCTGTTCTTTGTCCTCTTCATGGTCACCCCTGGAGGCTTCGGTTTCGGCGATGTCAAACTTGCGTTCTTGCTCGGATTTGTGATGGCGTACTCCGGTTGGCCAGAGCTCGTAGTCGGGATCTTTCTTGCCTTCCTGCTCGGTGGCCTGGCAGGTACTGCGATCATGCTGTTCACGAAGCGGGGCCGAAAAGCCAAGATGCCGTTTGGGCCGGCGATGATGGGGGCAGCGTGGCTGGCTGCCCTATGGGGCGACTCGATCGCGTCGTGGTATCTCGGACTCTGAAGACCCCGCCCAGCGACCACCGCCAACGGGATCCTCAAGAACGCGTAACCGCGCCGTTAGAGAAGTTTTCGCGGTCCGGTCCAAAGACCGCGGGCTATACCCCTCATCGCTATGCTTTCGCCGAGTAAATGACACGTGCGTAATTACAACACGTTCGTGGACGCACGATCCACATCGAGCGTCAGACCGAGCACGAACAAGCAATACACGATCAAGCACACGAGCGAGACAAACCGAAGTCGTAACCGAGACACCCGCGCTGGGCATCCGGATACATCACGAGACGAAGAGGCGGAGAGTAGATGGCAGTCAACGTTGGCCTGGATATAGGTTCCAGCAGCGTTCGCGCTGTGGCCATCGACGCCGGAAAGTCCCAGCCCGTCCTTCGCAAGGTCGGCGAGGTGCAGCTACCAGAAGGCGCCGTTGCCGCGGGAGAGATCATTGACGGAGCAGCGATCGTCGATGCCATCAAGGAGCTTTGGCGCAAGCATCGATTGCCCAAGAAGAGGGTGGTTGTTGGCGTCGCCAACCAGCGAGTCGTTGTGCGTCAGGTTGATGTCCCTCTCATGGGTGAAGCGGAGCTGAGAGACGCCCTTCCGTTTCAGGTGCAGGAATACATGCCAATGTCAGTGGAGGAGGCAATCCTCGACCACGTTGGAATCGACGAGTTCACCACACCAGAGGGCGAACCAATGCAAGCCATCCTCGCCGTTGCCGCCCATCGATCGATGGTCCAGGATTTCCTCGACGTCACCACCTCAGCAGGTCTCAACGTTATCGCTGTCGACCTTCAAGCATTCGCCCTCGTCAGGTCGTTGATACCGCAGCCGGTCAGCGGCATCGCGGTGTTGGTCGATATCGGGGCCGAGATCACGCAGGTGGTGCTCGTCAGTGGATTGACTCCACGCTTCGTTCGCATCATTCAGACTGGCGGCTCGGCATTCACCGACACACTGATTGAAGGATTGAATCTCGAATTCGCGGCCGCCGAGCAGCTCAAGCGTCGCATCGGAATCTCGGTCGACGACGATGTCTCCGCAGCATCCGGCGACGAGACCGAAGACGAGGTCGCCCAGTCACTTTTGACCGCCGAGGCCGGCAGGTTCATCGAGGAGATTCGAGGATCGGTCAACTTCTTCCTGAGCCAGGGCGAAGGCGGCCCGGTGAGCAAGGTGATCGTGGCGGGCAATGGCGCTCGGCTTCCTCATCTTGCAAATCGACTCGGGCGTGCGCTCGACGCACCTGTCGAACCCGCCCGTGTTCTCAGTCACCTCAGCACTGGCAAACTGTCCGATGAGGTAGTGGCCCCTCTGCAGCCGGTACTTCCGGTTCCCGTTGGGCTGGCGCTATGGAGTCCCGAATGAGGGACATCAATCTCCTTCCCGGCGAGATCTTCGAAGAGGAGGCCTCGCGACGCAACCGTGTCATATTGCTAGCCGGCCTGGTGCTGCTGGTTGTCCTACTTGCGTTTCTCACACTCGGGCGCCTCACAACCGTTCGAGATCTCGAAGATGATCTGGTGGCTCAACAACAGGCAAATGCCGCGAAACAGGCCGAAATAGATTCTCTAGGTCAGTTCGAGATCCCGCTTCAGAATTTCGACGCTCGAAGCGAACTCGTCGTGGCCGCTCTCGCCGGAGATGTGTCGTGGGCGAGACTGCTCAACGATCTCGGCCGATTCATCCCTGATCGTGTTTGGTTGAGCAACCTGACCGGAAACGACGTGCAGGTAACGGTATCGGGAACAGCCTTCGAATATGAAGATGTCGCCAACTGGCTCCGCTCCATTGACAATACGTCCTACGCAGGGCTCGGATCGACCTGGGTGACTTCCGTCACGGCAACCGACGTCAACGGAGTCGCCGTTGTTGGCTACCAGTCCAGCGCTCAACTGACCGATGAAGCAGCGAGCGCAAGAATTGCATCCAGAATTCCGGAGATCTCATGAGCCGACGCAACATCTTGATCGCTGTGCTCGTTGGATTGGTCATCCTGGCGCTTTGGTGGTTCCTGTTCTGGAGGGGTTCGACGGCCACGATCGATGACATCGAGGCCGACATCCAGACGGCGTCACAGGAGCAAGAGACGCTCGAGGCACGCATCGCCAGATTATTGGAACTTCAGCGCCAACAAGGCCAGTTTGATGCGGCGGTCGCTGAGATCTCGGTGTCGATCCCGGAAGATCCAAGTGAAGCAGCGTTGCTGGAGTCGATTCGATCCCTGGCCAGAGATTCTGGTCTTGCGATAATCCAGCTCACCGCGATTCCCCCTGCTGAATCGACTTTGGGCGAAGGTCTGTACGAAATCGCGCTGAACCTCGGCATCGAGGGCGAGTACTTCAGGACTCTGCAATTCCTCTTCGACCTGGAGGATCTCGACCGGCTGATCCGTGTCGACCAATTGTCCATCTCGGCGACTCTGGACGAAGAAACGTCGACAAACATTCTCCAAACCAACTTGACGGCGCGAGCCTTTTCAACCAGTCCACTGCCAGGAACTCTGGAAGTGGAGGAGGAGGGGAACTGATGGTCAAGCGAAGCTCTACGCTCATTACGACGATTCTGCTGCTTGCTGCGCTGGTTTCAATCAGCTGGCTGCTGGTGGCGCCTGGCGTCTTTGGAGCGTCACGCACGACGCTCGATGCTCCGCAGAACGTCGTGCTTCCGTCAGCCACCGACGCCGGCGTGGTCGCGGGTGTTGGTTCCACGGACAGTTTGCTGCGCGGATCCCGAGTCGTCGAGGCGTTCCAGGCCGCTCAACCACGCGATCCTTTCCGACCCCTCATTGTCGGAGCGCCCGATGTTTCCGGTTCCGATGATCCTCTCTCCGGAAGCAATGTGACAGTCGTTGCGATCACCACGGATGCTGCCGGGAATCGCAGGGCGATCGTCCGGGTCGATGGCACTGAGTACACCGTTGGTGTCGGTGAAACATTCGCCGGTCGCTACAAGATTGTCGCCCTGGACGACGACAAGGTCACGTTCCTATTTGGTGACTCGACCTTTGTATTGGGCGAGGGACAACAGATCCTGAAGTAGCTGGGTAGCCGAGAGCTCAGTGCGGCCACGGCTACCATCTCGACGAATATGTTGCGCTTGCTGACTGCCGGAGAATCGCACGGGCCCGGTCTGACCACCATCGTGGAAGGTCTTCCTTCTGGTCTGCCCGTGAGTCGCGAAGGGCTTGCTGCCGAGCTGGCTCGGCGGCGTCTTGGATATGGGCGCGGTCGGCGGATGCAGTTGGAACAGGACGAGATCGAGTTTTTGGGCGGTCTTCGTTTTGGCATGACGCTTGGATCACCGGTCTCGGTGCTGGTACGAAACACCGAGTTCGCTACCAAGTGGACTGAAGAAATGAATCCAGAAGCCGGGGCGAGCTCGCGACCTGCAACCGCTCCACGTCCAGGACATGCCGATCTCGCCGGAATGCAGAAATATGACACCCATGATGCTCGCGACATTCTCGAACGTGCGTCAGCTCGAGAAACTGCAGCCAGGGCCGTTGCCGGCTATCTGGCCAAACAACTCCTGCATCAGGTAGGGATAGATGTGTTTTCGCACGTCGTTGCTATCGGTGATGCGGCGGCGACCGGTCCGAGGCCCACGCCAGAGGATCTCCCCACTATTGATGCCTCTCCCGTTCGGTCTTCTGACCCGGCCTCCGAATCAGCCATGGTTGCAGCCATCGAAGCCGCCAAAGCCGATCGGGATACGCTCGGTGGGATCGTGGAAGTTCTGGCCTACGGGGTCCCGGTCGGCGTAGGAAGCCATGTCCACTACGACAGGAGATTGGACGCATTGCTGGCGATGGGGTTGATGTCCATCCAGGCGATCAAGGGCGTTGAGGTCGGGGACGGTTTCGATTCGGCTCGAAGAAGGGGATCGGCCGCCCATGATGAGATCGCGTACTCCGAAGGAGAGTTTGTCCGGGATACGGATAGGGCGGGCGGGATCGAGGGAGGCATGACGAACGGCCAGGTAGTGCGAGTTCGGGCTGCCATGAAACCGATCTCTACGTTGATGAAGGCGCTCAAAACGGTCGACGTCGAAACGAAGGATGAGAAGTCAGCCATTCGGGAACGTTCTGACGTCTGCGCGGTGCCTGCGGCGGGAGTAGTCGCAGAGTCGATGGTCGCAATCGTTCTTGCGCAGGAGATGCAGCGCAAGTTTGGCGGAGACACGATTTCGGATTTCGTTGCAGCAGTCGACGCCTACCGCAAGCGCATTGCAACCTTCTAAGCAGCTATGTCACACCGGATCCACATCTCCGAGTGCGAGATCGTCATCGGGAAGGGGACGATCGAAACAGATCCGATCGTCAGCGACCGGGACCGGGGCCGTATCGCGGTCCTCTACCAACCGGGGAAGCCAGAGGAGGTCGCCCGAGCCCTTCTCGATCGACTACCGCGGGCCAACCTATTTGAACTACCGGATGGAGAAGCGGCCAAGAGCCTCGAGACGGCAGGCTTGGTGTATCGCTGGTTGAACGGCATCGGGATGAGCCGTTCTGACACCGTGATCGGTGTCGGAGGCGGGGCAGCAACGGACCTGACCGGGTTCGTGGCCGGTACATATCTGCGGGGCATTGAGGCGATCTATGTGCCAACTACATTGCTCGGAGCGGTGGATGCCGCGATCGGGGGCAAGACCGGGGTCAACGTCGATGGCAAGAACCTCGTGGGTGTGTTTTCGCATCCGTCCCGCGTGGTAATCGACACTTTGCTTCTTGCCGAACTCCCCGCACCGATTGCCCGCCAGGGTCACGCAGAAATCATCAAAGCCGGATGTATTGGCAGTGCACGCATTCTGGACCTCTACGAAACAGACGGTCCACTGGTGGATCTCAATGAGGTCGTGTTGGAAGCCGTTCGGGTAAAAGCCGATGTTGTGAGCGACGATTGGAAAGAGTCGGGCCGCCGCGCAATCCTCAACTACGGCCATACAGTCGGACACGCAGTGGAGATCGCAGGAAACCTGCCACATGGCGACGCAGTTTCAATCGGCATGACGGTAGCGGCCGCGATCTCGCATGAAATCCTTGGTTTTGAAGGCAGCGAGCGTCAGAAAACGATGCTTGCTGCCCAGGATCTTCCCACGCAGATTCCAGGCCTCGCCTTAAAAGATCTGGAAGAGCTGGTTGTTTTGGACAAGAAGCGAGACGCAGGGGGCCTCCGGATGGTGCTCCTGAGAGCGTTCGGCGATCCTGTCGTCATCCATGTTGACCCGAAGCTGATATCAACCGCGATGGTTGCGGCGGGGGCAGTCGTCCAATAAGCTCAACTGCATTGTGACGACGCACGACGACTCTCCGCGTAAGAAGTCGCTCCTTCGACTTATGAGCCCGGCGCTATAACGCTGCCGGAAACCGCTTACACGTCACGTCACAATTCCCGGGAGTTCATCCATGAACCGCATGCCTGTCCACAAATACAAACCGTTCCCCGCTGTCGAGCTTGGCAATCGAACCTGGCCCGATGCCCGCATCACCACCTCACCCATCTGGTGCAGCGTGGATCTCCGAGACGGCAACCAGGCACTCATCGATCCGATGGATCCGGAGCGGAAGCTCATGATGTTCCAGGCTCTCGTTGCGCTCGGCTTCAAAGAAATCGAAGTCGGATTCCCCGCAGCCTCGTCGACGGACTTTGATTTCGTGCGCCTCATCATTGAGGAAGATCTGATCCCGGACGACGTGACGATTCAGGTATTGACGCAGGCCCGGCGCGATCTCATCGAGAGATCGTATGAAAGTCTCGTCGGAGCCCGCGAGGGGATCATGCACCTCTACAACTCGACGTCGACAACTCAGCGACGAGTTGTCTTTGGGTTGGACGAGGCCGGCATCGTCGATATCGCCGTCAAGGGCGCGGAGCACTGCAAAGAGTTCGAAGCCGCGATGGGCGACACGCGCATTCGATATGAATACTCGCCGGAGAGTTTCACGGGTACCGAATTGCCGTTTGCAAAGGAGGTGTGCGAGGCTGTCATGGATGTCTTCGACCCGACACCGTCGGACAAGGTGATCATCAACCTTCCGGCCACAGTTGAGATGTCCACCGCAAACCTCTTTGGAGACATGATCGAATGGATGCACACCAATCTGGATCGGCGCGATGCGATTGTCCTGAGTGTGCATCCGCATAACGATCGGGGCACGGCGATCGCCGCGGCAGAGTTCGGGGTCATGGCAGGTGCTGACCGGGTTGAAGGCACCCTCTTCGGAAATGGCGAACGAACCGGAAACGTCGATGTTGTCACCCTGGCTCTCAACCTCTTCACTCAGGGGGTCGATCCCGGCCTCGACCTCAGCGACATCAACGAGATACGCCGCGTGGCCGAGCACTGCAATCAATTGCCGGTCCATCCCCGCCATCCCTACGTCGGTGACCTGGTCTATACGGCATTCTCGGGATCACACCAGGATGCGATCAAGAAGGGCTTCGAGGCTCAAGAGAAGGAGGACGCCGCAGTCGGAGGCGAGGCGCTCTGGGACGTGCCCTATTTGCCGCTCGACCCGGCAGATCTCGGCCGATCCTACGAGGATGTAATTCGCGTCAACAGCCAGTCGGGCAAGGGTGGCGTTGCATACGTGTTGAAGACCGAGCAGAAGATGGAGCTGCCGAGGCGGCTGCAGATCGATTTCATGCGCGTCATCCAGTCGATCACAGATGAAACCGGTAGAGAGATTCAGCCGAACGAGATTTGGGCCGAATTCCGCAGCACGTATATCAATCCTCCTGACGCCAAATACCGACTGATCCGGCATAGCAGCTCGCACAATGCTCGCGGAAACGACCGGACAACGGTGGAAGCACTCATCGAGGAATCAGGAGAACAGTGGACGATCGTCGGTGAAGGCAACGGTGCAGTGGACGCGTTCGTTGCCGCAGTGGAGGATCGATTGGGCGTGTCGCTACGGGTCATGGATTACCACGAACACGCGATGGGCACAGGTAGAGATGCGGAGGCCGTGACGTATTTGGAAATGCGGGTGAACGATGATGAAATCTGGGGTGTCGGTTTGCATTCCGACATCACAACTGCATCGTTACGAGCAGTGATGAACGCCGTCAATCGTCATCTCTAGAACGCTTTACACTCCGGCTCGCACACCAGTTCTCAAACCCAGCTCTCAAACCTTTTTTCAAAGGGGAAATCATGGCATCCACCAATGATGTTCGACCAGGTCAGTCTCTAGACCTCCCGGAAGGTCTGTTCCAGATCGTCGATTATCAGCACGTCAAGCCCGGAAAAGGCAAGGCCTTTGTGAGGATGAAGCTCAAGAATCTCAATTCGGGGGCTGTCGTCGACAAGACATTTCGCGCCGGGGAGGATGTCAAACAGGCGGTTATTGATCGGCGTGATCATCAGTTCTTATATCGGTCGGGGACCGACTTTCATTTCATGGATCTCGAGACGTACTCCCAGTTCGCGTTGAGCGTCGAACAGGTTGGGGAGGCTGCGGCATACCTCAACGACGGTGCCACCGTCCAATTACCGGTCTATGACGGAATCCCGCTTTCTGTCGATCTACCTACGTCGGTGGAGTTAGAAGTGACGCATACAGAACCCGGCGTCAAAGGAGATCGAGTCTCGGGTGCCACGAAACCCGTCACATTGTCGACCGGATTGGTGGTGCAGGCTCCGCTGTTTGTCGACATTGGCGACACCATCAAGGTTGACACGCGTACCGGGGAGTACATGACCCGTATCTCATGAGTGAACCACGCGAGAAGGCATTTTTGGCCTTGTACGAGCGGCATGCACGGAACTCGACAGAGATTCCAGACGGTCGGGTAGGCCAACTGGTCGCAGGCGTGCTTGATCACGTGGAAGACATCGATCGGCTCATAGAAGGCGCTTCCAAGAATTGGTCGATACAGCGCATGGCCGCGGTCGACGCATCGATACTTCGTCTGGCGGTTTTTGAATTGACGTCACGGCCTGAAACGCCGACGGGTGTCGTCATCAACGAGGCTGTGGAACTCGCAAAGCGGTACTCGACCGAACAGTCGGGATCGTTCGTCAACGGGGTGCTCGCGGCAATCGCTCGTTCCACCCGTCCGTAATGTCGCAGCCCGCAAATCTTTCGCGATCATGGGTGTTGAAAACCAACTATGGGCCATCGTTCGCTATTCTCGCCTGAACCTTTAAGACCGGTCCCGTGAGGCCGGAAAGGAAACTGTGATCGAACCCGGCCTCGAAACAGCCCGCATCCGCGAGGCGCCGCTTCTTCTGACCGATGACGACATCAGGCGGGCCTTGCGCAGGATCTCGCATGAGATTCGAGAACAACATCCCTACCTCGATCAAGTGGTGTTGTTGGGCATCCCGACACGAGGGGTACCGCTGGCGCGTCGCATCGCATCAGCGATCAGAGAGCACGACAACACCGAGGTACCGGTCGGATCGGTAGACGTGGGACTGTACAGAGACGACCTCGACCATCGTCCCACAACGCGGCTTGGGCCGACAGAGGTACCGGTAGACCTCGATGGTCGAACCGTGATTCTCGTCGACGATGTGTTGTTCACCGGCCGAACCATCAGGGCTGCCCTGGATGCGCTCGCCGACCTCGGCCGACCTTCCACCGTCCAATTGGCTGTTCTGGTTGATCGAGGCCATCGACAACTCCCGATCCGCGCGGATTACGTTGGCAAGAATCTTCCCACGGCCGTCGGTGAGCGGGTCACAGTTCAGCTCGAAGAAACCGACGGAACCGAGGGCGTGTGGCTGGAGCGGTTGTCATGAGGCATCTGCTCTCAACTGAACATATGACGGCTACCGAGTTGACGTGGATCTTGAACATGGCGGACGAGATGGCTGAGGTGCTCGAGCGGCCGATTCCGAAAGTGCCGACGTTGCGGGGCAAGACCGTGGGGTTGTTGTTCTTTGAGAACTCCACCCGAACCCGCCTGAGCTTCGAACGAGCTGCCAAGGCGCTTTCTGCTGACACAATGACCTTCGGATCGCAAGGATCCTCAATGACGAAGGGCGAAAGTTTGCGCGATACGGCCCTGACGCTCGAGGCACTGGGAGCCGACCTGATGGTTGTCAGGCACCACGCCGTCGGTGCGGCGCACCGCATCAGCGAATGGGTCGACGTCCCGGTCATCAATGCCGGAGACGGTACCAACCAGCATCCGACACAAGCGCTGCTTGATGTGCTGACCTTGCGCAAGCGATTCGGCAAATTGGACGGGTTGACGGTCGCGATCGTGGGAGATATCAGGCACAGCAGGGTTGCTCGTTCCAACGTGTTCGCCATGACGGCCCTCGGTGCCGACGTGACTCTTGTTGCACCGCCCACCCTTCTGCCGCCGACCCTCGATGAATGGCCGGTCAGGGTGGCTCACCACATCGACGACGTTATCGAGTCGACTGATGTTCTTTATCTCCTGCGGATCCAGGCCGAGCGCGGGGGTGACCAGGTTGTGCCATCGCTCCCCGAGTACGTGAGCCGATTCGGTCTCACTGATGAGCGATATGCGCGCATGTCCGGAGATTCTGTCGTCTTGCATCCCGGGCCTATGAATCGTGGGGTCGAGATCGCACACGGTGTTGCCGAGGCAGACCGGTCGCTGGTGCTCAGCCAGGTGCGGAATGGAGTAGCAGTTCGGATGGCTGTGATGATGACGCTTGCCGGTGCCGACCGTGACTGATCTTCTGCTCCGGAGAGGCCTGGTGTTGTCACCGGACGGCGGGCAGACCGTCGATATATTGATCGAAAATGGCCGGATTGTGTCAATCGGTCCGGCGTTGTCGAACGATGCCCTGTACCCCGAATTCGATGCAACCGGATGCTGGGTCGGTCCCGGCTTCGTCGATATCCATACCCATCTGCGAGAACCGGGTCACGAGTACAAAGAAGACATCAAATCCGGTTCGCAAGCAGCGGCCCTCGGTGGGTATACAGCAGTGGTAGCGATGCCGAACACGATGCCTGCGATCGATTCGGGCCACATCGCCCGGCTCGTGGCTGCTCGTGGACGCGAGGTTGGCTTGATAGAGGTTCAGCCGGCGGGAGCAGTAACGCTGGGACGACAGGGCAACGAGCTTGCCCACCTCGACGAACTGTGGGAAGCAGGTAGCCGAATCTTCACCGATGATGGTGATCCGGTCGCCGATAGCGGCCTCATGCGTCAGGCGCTCGAGTACATCGGCGACCTTGGCGGTGTCGTTTCCCAACACTGTGAAGACAAAGGCCTTTCGAGGGGCGGGCATATGCACGAAGGATCTGTTTCGTCCCTGTTGGGAATCCGCGGAATTCCTCCGGCGTCCGAGGACATCGTGGTCGCTCGCGACATAGCGCTTTCCGAGATGACCGATCGGCCCGTTCATTTCCAGCACCTTTCATCGGCACGATCCGTCGAGTTGATCGCCGACGCCCGGTTGCGAGGGGTCCCGGTAACGGCTGAGGTAACTCCCCACCATCTGATGTTCACCGACAAAGAAATCGAGGCCGGGACCGATCCCGCATTCAAGATGCATCCTCCACTACGCACCGAATCGGATCGCCAGGGACTCATCGAAGGTCTGCGTCACGGTGTGATTGACGTCGTTGCCACCGATCACGCCCCGCATGTCACGGCTGATAAAGAGGTCCCTTTTGAGGAGGCTGCTAACGGGGTCATCGGCTTGGAGACAGCAGCAGCGGTGGTGAATACCGTGCTCCAACCCGACGCCGCGGAGTTTTTCTCGTGGATGTCGACGGGTCCGGCAGGAATCGCCCGCATGGCGAACCACGGTAGGTATCCAACACATGGCGAGCTTGCGAATCTCGTCGTCTTTGACCCGAATGCCAGATGGATCCCCGGCACCTATGCCTCGAAATCCACAAACTCGCCATACACCGGATTGACGCTCACGGGAAAAGTGAGGCTGACAGTTTCGATGGGTCGAACAACGTCCTCGGAAGGCCAGCTGACATGAACGTTGATTCGCTTGTGGGTATTCAGGTGCCTCAGCCCTTCGCACGGGGGCTTTCGATCACTGGTGGTATCACGCGGGGGGAACATCCATGAAGCCTGCAGTGCTTGTCACAGCAGACGGCCAGGAGTTCGTCGGCGAATCGGTTGGAGCTGATGGTGTGGCAACCGGCGAAGCCGTGTTCAACACATCCATGACCGGGTACCAGGAGATCCTGAGCGATCCGTCGTATGCGGGCCAGGTTGTCGTCATGACGGCGTCCCACATCGGAAACTACGGCGTTGCCAACGCCGACGAGCAGGCAGAAGCTCCCTATGCGTCGGCGTTTGTGATGCGATCGATGGCTCGGCTTCACTCCAATTGGAGAGCCGAAGGTGGGCTTGGTGAGTATCTCGGTCGCCACGGCATCGTGGGGATTGGCAGCATCGATACCCGCCGGCTCACACGCCATCTCCGCGATCGAGGAGCCATGCCGGTCGCTGTTGGGGTTGATTGCGACCGGGCTGAACTGGTTGAACTTGCGGCCCAGGCTCCCCGGATGGAAGGATGCGATCTTGCCAGCGGCGTCAGCACGCTTGAGCCCTATATGGTGTCACCGACTGAGACTCCTATCGGGAGGGTGGTGGCGATCGACCTTGGAATCAAGCGCGATATCATCTCCCAACTCGTCCGGCGAGGGCACGAAGTCCACGTGGTACCCGCGGCCACTACGGCTGGCGAAATCCTTGCACTCCAACCAACGGGAGTATTCGTCAGCAATGGTCCTGGAGACCCTGAACCTTTGAAGGCTCCGGTTGAAACGCTGCGGGGTCTTCTTGGTCAGGTGCCCGTTTTTGGCATATGTCTCGGGCTGCAAGTTCTCGGTTTGGCGTTGGGTGCACGCACCTACAAACTGGCCTTCGGGCATCACGGCGGCAACCATCCGGTGCGAAACCTGGAAACCGGGAGGGTTGCCATCACGGCTCAGAATCACGGATTTGCCGTCGATTTGTGGTCTCTCACCGACCAGACGGCGCCGGTCAGGTCCGGGGTGCCGACGCCCGATCTGCTTCCGACCCGCGTCTCATCTGATTTCGGGGTCGTTGCTTCTACTCACCAAAACCTGAACGATGGAACCATCGAAGGATTCGCTTGTCTCGATGTTCCTGCATTTGGGGTTCAATACCACCCTGAAGCCGCACCCGGACCACACGATGCGGTTGGCTTGTTCGACCAGTTTGCATCGGCCATGGGGCTCGCCTGATGCCAAGGCGCAACGATATCTCCTCGATCCTGGTGATCGGGTCGGGGCCAATCATCATCGGCCAGGCCTGTGAGTTCGACTACTCAGGTTCACAGGCAACCAAAGCTCTCCGGGCAGAGGGATACCGGGTCGTTCTCGTCAATTCGAATCCGGCAACCATCATGACCGATCCCGAGTTCGCCGATGCCACCTACATCGAACCGATTACTCCGGAGGTGATCGCCAAGATCATCGAGAAGGAACGGCCGGATGCCGTGCTTCCCACGCTCGGAGGCCAGACGGCACTCAATGCGACCACTGCTCTGGGAGCGATGGGTGTTCTCGAGAAGTACGGCGTCGAGGTAATCGGTGCCCCTCTGGCGGCGATCGACATGGCCGAAGATCGAGGAAAGTTCAAAACCGCGATGGAAGACGCGGGCATCGCCACTGCACGGGCCGAGTATGCGAGGTCCCTGAGCGAGGCGATCGAGGCGGCAGAAAGCATCGGTTTCCCGGTCATGGTCAGACCGTCGTTCATCCTTGGAGGTGGAGGGACAGGTCTCGCATATGATTTGGAAGAATTCAAGGCTGTTGTCGGGCACGGACTGGCGACGTCACCCATTTCCGAGGTTCTCATCGAGGAATCCTTGTATGGGTGGAAAGAGTTCGAGCTGGAGGTGATGCGCGATTCGGCGAACAATGCCGTAGTCGTCTGTTCAATTGAGAATCTCGATCCCATGGGTGTCCACACCGGAGATTCTGTGACGGTCGCTCCGATTCAGACACTGTCTGACCGTGAATACCAGCTGATGCGTGATGAGGCGATCCTGTGCCTGTCTGTGATTGGGGTGCAGACCGGTGGCTCAAATGTGCAGTTTGCCGTCGATCCGGCCACCGGTCGGAGAGTGATCATCGAAATGAACCCCCGGGTGTCGCGTTCGTCAGCTCTGGCTTCGAAAGCCACCGGTTTTCCGATTGCAAAGATTGCGGCGCTGCTGGCCGTTGGATACACCCTCGACGAGATCCCAAACGACATAACGCTGGCAACTCCCGCATCTTTTGAGCCGGCGCTCGACTACGTCGTAGTAAAGATTCCACGATTCGATTTCGCGAAGTTCCCGTCGGCGGACGGAGTGTTGACGACCTCTATGCAAAGTGTTGGAGAGGTCATGTCGATCGGCCGCACCTTTCCCGAAGCCCTCCAGAAAGCAGTTCGAAGTCTCGAAACCGGACATTCAGGGCTGGTTGCGACTGCAATGGAATCTCGCTGGGAGACGATGACGCGAGCTGAGCTCATGGACGCCGTCGAAGTCCCCACGCCCGATCGATTGTTTCAAATCGCAGAGGTTCTCCGGCGGGGGGCATCCGTCGCCGATGTGGCTTCGGCAACCGCGATTGACCCGTGGTTCGTGGATCAAATTGCGGCGATCGTCGAGCTGCGCCGTGAGCTCGAGATCTCGCAGCCGGGAGTACAGGAGATCCGCAGTGCGAAGCGGTTCGGCTTCAGTGACGATCAATTGGCCCGCATCTGGGATTCGACCGCCGGCGAGATACGGAAGCTGCGCCGCCAGGCAGGGATTCAGGTCACGTACAAGACCGTGGATACGTGCGCAGCCGAATTCGAGGCGGCGACGCCCTATTTCTACAGTACGTATGAAGAGGAAAACGAGGCGCCCGATGCCGGCAACAACACCGTAATCGTGCTCGGATCGGGCCCGAATCGGATCGGCCAGGGGATCGAATTCGACTATTGCTGTGTCCACGCCTCGTTGGCTCTTCGCGACGCTGGGTACGAAACGGTGATGGTCAACTGCAATCCGGAGACGGTCTCAACCGACTACGACACGTCCGACCGCCTTTATTTCGAGCCGCTGCATATTGAGGACGTTCTCGCTGTCATCGACCAGGAGCAACCAATCGGCGTGGTGGTTCAGCTGGGGGGACAGACGCCCCTCAACCTGGCCGCAGCTCTCGCCGAATACGATGTCCCCATCGCCGGTACTCAGCCCGATGCGATTGATGCGGCGGAGGATCGGAAACGATTTGACGCACTGTGTCGGGAACTGGGTGTTCCGCAGCCTCCAAACGGCATTGCTTCATCGGTTCTGGAGGCCGAAGAGATCGTAGATACGATCGGCTTTCCGGTCATGGTACGCCCCTCCTACGTTCTCGGCGGGAGAGCCATGCGCGTGATCTACTCAGTCGAAGAGCTCACGGCGTATGTCGAGAATCTGTCGGCATCTGGAGATGGCTCGGTTGATCTCAGCAAGGCGCCGCTCCTGATCGATCGATTTCTGGAAGCAGCCGTTGAAGTCGACGTTGATGCTGTTTTCGACGGCGCCGAACTCTATGTCGGTGGGGTCATGGAGCATGTCGAGGAAGCCGGCGTCCACTCGGGGGATTCGGCGTGTGTCGTGCCTCCACCCACTATTTCGGACGAAGCCCAGAAGCTGATGCGGATGTATACCCACGATCTCGCCGCCGGCCTCGATGTCAGGGGCCTCATCAACATTCAATTTGCCGTTCGGGGCAACGAAGTGGTCGTGCTCGAAGCCAACCCCCGCGGTTCACGAACAGTGCCGTTTATTTCGAAGGCGACAGGCGTACCTCTTGCCAAGGTGGCCGCGAGAGTGATGATGGGGTCTTCGCTCGAGGAGCTGCGGATCGAGGGGTTGCTGCGAGATGCTCCTACCGACCTCGGGTTTGTAGCAGTCAAAGAGGCGGTGCTTCCCTGGAACCGGTTCCCGGGCGAAGACAGTGTTCTCGGTCCCGAGATGAGAGCAACCGGTGAGGTCATGGGGATTGCGAGCGACACGCCAACGGCGTATGCCAAGGCGTTCATGGCGACCGGCCAGGCGCTGCCAACGTCTGGGACCGTATTCATCTCGCTGTCCGATCGAGATAAAGCCGAGGGTGTCGAGGTGGCCCGCCGTTTCGCCAACATGGGCTTTCGGATTCTGGCGACCTACGGGACCGCCGAATACCTGGCACAGCACAGTGTGGCCTCGGTGGCTGTGGACAAGGTCGGGGACGGACCATGGGATCCGGTTCGCCTCATTGCCGAGGACAAGGTGGACCTCGTCATCAACACACCGCGAGGGCGTCGCGCCCGCGGTGATGGCCGATTGATTCGACAAGCCTCACAGCGGGCCGAGATTCCATCGGTGACCACGTTGGCAGGAGCTCGAGCTGCAGTAGAGAGCATCGAGGCCGGCTCCGAGGGCGTTGTTTCGGTCGCCAGCCTGCAGGAGTATCACTCGTGAATATGGCCGTCGAACTCGGCGGCAATGAGCTGCGATCGCCGTTGATAGCGGCGTCAGGGACTGTCGGGTCGGTTGTTGAGTTCGCCGAAGTTGCATCGTTACGGCCTTATGGCGCAGCGGTGGCAAAGTCGGTTGCCCCGGTGGCGTGGGACGGAAGAAAGCCGCCACGGATGGCACCGGCGGGAGCGTCGATGTTGAATGGCATCGGCATCCAAAACCCGGGCGTAGAGGCCTGGCTGCAAGAGTTCGCTCCTTCATTTGCTGATCTAGACGTTGAGGTGTGGGCCTCGGCAGTCGGGCACACCGTGGCCGAATTTGCCAGAGTCGCGGCTGCCATTGATAGCGTGGCCGGGGTCGGCGCCGTTGAGGTGAATCTCGCTTGCCCAAACCTGGACCATGACATGTTCGCGTTGAGTCCCGACGCCTCGGCGAAGGTCATCTCCGAGGTCAAAGCCGCAACCGACAAACCAATCGGCGCCAAGCTATCACCCAACAGCGAAGACATCGTCCGGGTTGCCGCTGCTGTTCAGGATGCAGGAGCCGACTGGGTGGTTCTGACGAATACAGCCTGGGGCTTCGGCGTCGATATCGACACTCGAAAACCGCTGCTTTCTGGTGGGGTCGGGGGCTATTCGGGCGTTGGCCTGAAGCCGATTGCGTTGCGCTGCGTGTGGGAGGTGCATCAATCGCTACCCGGGTTTCCGATCGTCGGTTGCGGGGGCGTTCGTTCGGGTCGGAACGTCGTGGAGTATCTCATGGCCGGTGCATCAGCGGTTCAGATCGGTTCAACCCACTTTGCCGAGCCCCGCGCCGGTCGACGCATCCTCAAAGAACTGAAACGATGGTTGCGACAAAACAACGAGTCGTCGCCGGCAGACCTGGTTGGAACTGCTTCCCCGTGGTAACGAGTCGGATCCTCCTGGCGCTTGATCTACCGAGCGCCGACGAAGCCGTGACCATCGCCCAACGCCTCAAAGACCACGTCGCCGGCTTCAAGATCGGACTGGGGCTCTTGATGGGACCCGGACCTGCCACCACGGCGGCGCTGGCGCGCATAGGGCTCCCCGTCTTCGTCGACGCCAAACTTCACGACATTCCCTCCCAGGTCGAGGCCGCGGCCCGGCGGGTTGGTCAATATGGTGCAAGGTGGTTGACAGTTCACGCATCAGGGGGTCGGACGATGATGGAGGCTGCCAACGAAGGCATGAGGTCGGGCGCGGGTGGCGGCGATGTGGGAATCCTGGCTGTCACGGTCCTCACCAGCCTCGAGCCAGGTGACGTGGAGAAGATTGCACCAGGGACGACCCCCGGCAAACTCGTATCGCGACTCGCTCGCGCAGCAGCCGATGCCGGGGTGGAGGGTGTGGTCTGCGGAGTCCCGGAACTCGGTGTTGTGGCCGACGTCGCTCCCGATATGGTCAGGGTGACGCCGGGCATTCGTCCAGCAGCGATGGATCGTGCGGACCAGCGCCGATCGGCTACACCAGCCGAGGCCGTGGCCCGCGGCGCCGACTATCTGGTCGTCGGGCGCCCCATCACTGCTGCAGCGAACCCGGTCGAGGCCGTCGCACGAATCAATGAGGAGATTGCCGGAGCGTCACGTGGCTGATCGTGGTGAAGTGCTCGACCATGCTGCGAGATTCCGGGATGTCCGCAAGCGCGCACGAGAGGCTCTCCGCACGAGGCGAATGACGCTCGAGGAGCTATTCGATCAGGCGTCGACCGATGCGACCCTGGGCGCGTCGAAAGTGGCATCACTCATGTGGGTGATACCCGGGGTCGGGAAGGTCAAAACCCTCGCTTGCCTGCAAGATCTCGGGGTTGAGGAGACCGTCCGAATCGCCGATCTCAGCCACAATCACCGCAAAGCACTGCTCGAGTTGGCACGGGGTCGGTTGATCGTTGTCTCCGGGCCTAGCGGAGTGGGCAAGGGAACGGTTATTCGAGAACTTGCCAAGCACACGTCGTTTCACCTTTCGGTTTCTGCTACCACAAGGCAGATGCGTCCCGGCGAGGTAGACGGTCGGGATTACTTCTTCCTCAGTGAAACCGAATTCAATGAGTGGATCGATGAGGATCGCCTGCTCGAGTGGGCAGAGTACGCAGGCAACCTCTACGGCACGCCGCGTGAAGCCGTCGAACAGCACCTGCGGGCGGGTCGAGATGTTGTTCTCGAGATCGAAGTGCAGGGCGCCAGGCAGGTCAAGACAGCGATGCCCGAGGCGTTGCTCGTGTTCATACTTCCGCCGAGCATCGAAGAACTGGAACAGCGACTCAAAGGACGAGGTGACACGACCAATGTTGCCGAACGGCTTGCGACTGCAAGAAAGGAACTCGAGGAAGTTCCATTCTTTGATTTCACTGTCGTCAACGACGACGTGGAACGTGCTGCAGGTGAGCTGCGCTCTATACTTCGGGTCCTCCCCAAGTTTCGGATGCAATAAATGATCAACCCGCCAATCGAAGACGTCCTCAAAGAGACCAAGTCGCGCTTCACCCTCGTCGTGCTGTCGAGCAGGAGAGCACGTCAGATCAACGCCTATTACAACCAGCTTGGCGAAGGTATCGGGACGTACGCTCCACCCCAGGTGCAGACGTTGTCCCGCAAGCCGCTATCGATTGCACTCGAGGAGATCGCGGCAGGCAAGGTTGCGGTAGACATCGTCGAGCCGGAGTAACGTGCTCGCCGATCGGCGAGTTCTTCTAGGTATCAGTGGAGGCGTTGCGGCCTACAAAGCTGCCTATCTCGCCAGGAGATTCATGGAGGCCGGCGCCGAACTCGAAGTCATTCTGACGGACGCCGCTCAACAGTTTGTCGGACAACAAACTCTGTCCGCAATCGCAGGTCGTCCCGTGCACACCAACCTGTTCGACGGGCTGAGCCCGAGTCCTCACACCGATCTAGCGCGCTGGGCCGAGATCATCGTGGTCGCGCCGGCAACCGCCAACTTCTTGGCCAGAGCCGCGATTGGCGGGGGTAGCGATCTGCTGTCGGCAACATTGCTCGCTTCGAGAGCTCCACGCCTCTTCGCCCCGGCGATGCATACCGAGATGTGGGAGCAACCCGCCACCCGTAGGAACACAGCCCAACTCCTGGCCGATGGTGTATATCTCGTCGGACCGGTTGAGGGAGCGCTGACCAGCGGCGATCATGGAACGGGCAGGATGGTTGAACCCGATGAGATCATTTCTGAGGTCATCCGCATTCTGGGACCCGGTGACATGGATGGCTTGACCGTACTGGTAACGGCCGGTGGCACCCGCGAGCCGATAGATCCAGTTCGATACATCGGCAACCGATCGAGCGGAAAGATGGGCAACGCGATTGCTCTCGACGCGGCGCGAAGAGGGGCTCGCGTGAGGCTGGTCACCTCGGTGGGGGCTCCTGACCACGAGAACATCTCTGTTGTAACGGTCGAATCCGCCCAGGAGATGGCCGAAGCCGCCTGGGCTTCTCTCGAAGGGCTTGACGTGGCAGTGATGGCGGCGGCGGTAGCTGACTTTCGGCCCGGCAAGACGTCTGAGGCGAAGATTGACCGGTCGTCCGGGCCACCTACGCTGGCGATGGAGCCGACTCCGGACGTGCTTGCCGGCGTGGCAGAACGATCGCCCGAAACGTACCTCGTCGGGTTCGCAGCTGAAGTTGGTTCGCTCGATCGAGCCATCGACAAGGCCAAGCGCAAGAAGGTCGATCTTCTCGTCGCAAACGACGTGTCCCGACCTGATTCCGGTTTCGGGACAGATACCAATCAGGTCATGCTCGTGACGCCGGACGGGCAACAGGACGTCTGGCCAACCCTCAGCAAGGCCGAAGTTGCTCACCGGTTATGGGATACGGTGCTTGAGCGACGCTGATGCAGAGCTGATAGCACAGGTTGTTCCAGCGATTCCCACATTCGCTGTCGATGACGGGTTCAGCTATTCGATACCAGCCGGACTCGACCTCTCGGTTGGCTCAGTCGTCAGGATTCCAGTGGGAAACCGGAGGAAACGTGGGTACGTGATTTCTGTTCGTCGCGGAGATGTGACGGGTTTGAAACCAATAGCTGCCGTTTCGAGCGATTATCCAGCCTTTTCGTCTTCAGGGGTTGAAGTGCTGCGTTGGATTGCAACCCATTACGTTGCTCCGATGTCGGTAGTTCTTGCCAAAACCACGCCTCCGAATCTTCCCAAGAAAATTCGCCTGCCGGAGCTCGAAGATCCCGCACGAACACCTTCATCGGTTCATCCGTCATTTACGACGGCTGCCGCAAACCGCAAGCGGACGCCCGCGACGGCGATTCTCGTGCGAGATGAATTACCCGCTGCCATAGCCGGTTTGCTGGGTCCCGTGGTTCGTTCTGGAAGATCAGCGATGGTGATCGCGCCGACGGTGATCGAAGCTGATCGGCTGGGCCGGGCGCTTGAAGCATGGTTCGGCAACCGGATCGTCATTACCCATAGCCGACTCGAATCGAAGGTCCGAACGCGAGCGTGGGTGAGGATGGCTGCCCAGGCCGGGAATGTGCTCGTCGGGACCCGAGAGGGGGTGCTTTGGCCGGTTGCCGATCTGGGTATTGCGATCGCAGTTGAGGAAGAACGTCCGGCCATGAAGGAGCCGCAGACGCCAACCATGCACGTTCGCGAGGTATTGCGAAAACGGGCGACGGTAGAAAAGTTTGCGCTGGCATTCGTGGGCTCCACCGCCTCAACGGACCTGCTTGACGCAGGGGTGGGAGTCGTAGCCACTTCGACAAGGCTCTGGCCACTGGTCGAGGTGATTGACCGTTCCGAGGAACCACCGGAAGGACGGCTTCTCAGTCCGTCCGGCACCCGGGCGCTCACACATGCATTCAACAGCGGCAAGAGACTGTTCGTATTTGCTCATCGACGGGGTTATGCACCGGCATTTCGATGTGTGCAGTGTCGCGCGGTCCGCACATGTTCTTCCTGTGAGGCACGGCTCGGCCGGGGGCCAGTGTGTGAGCGATGCGGCTATGAATCCGACGCGTGTACAACATGCAAGGGCGTCAGGTTCGAGCCGCTTGGTGCCGGAGTTGAACGCATAGCCGAACACGTCGGGCGAGTACTTGATATCGACCTGTCGGAGCCGGGTCACGAGAAGAGAGTTTCCGTTGGAAGCGAAGCGGACCTTGCTGCCGCCACAGGTGTTGATCTGGCGCTGATTGTCGATGCAGATGGATTGATTGCCGCACCTCACTACCGGGCTCGCGAACGGTCGCTGCAGGTCATGGTGCGAGTGGCGAGACTGGTCGAACGGGGGAGAGGAAACCGCCTCATTGTGCAAACCAGTCACCCTCTCGATCCGGTAATCGTTGCTCTCAGGCGGGGGGATGCATCGGAGTTCATGTTGGAACAACTCGCAGAACGCGCCCGACTGGTGTTACCGCCGGCAGGGGAGGTGCTGGTCGTTGAAACATCGGAACCCACGGATGAGCTTCCCGACCTCGCTGCTGAGCGTGGTGTGGAGTTGTTCGGGCCGGCGCCGGCCGGCCACGGATTCCGATGGCTGGCCCAGGGTCGTGATTTGCGTGCTTTTCGCATTGGTTTACGAGATGTGATTCACACCTGGCGACAGAAGGGAATCACGGTCCGCGTCGATGCAGATCCGCGTGACCTGTGACCTATCCTCACCCGGCCATGGCGATATACCCCATTAGAACCTTCGGCGATCCCGTCCTCCGACAGACGGCTCAGCCCGTCACAGAGTTCGACGCTGACCTCGAACATCTGGTCGAGGACATGCTCGAGAGCATGTACGACGCACCAGGAGTCGGATTAGCGGCGCCCCAGATCGGCATCTCGAAACGCGTTTTCGTATACGACATCGGAGAGGGTCCCGGGGCGATGATCAATCCCGAGATCGTCGAAACGAGCGGGACCTACGAGTTCGATGAGGGCTGTCTGTCGGTTCCGGGCCATTTCTGGCCGATCACTCGTCCCGAGTACGCTCGCGTTGCCGGCTTCGACGTGGATGGGCAGGCTATCGAATTGGAGGGCGACGAGCTGATGGGACGGATGCTGCAACACGAGGTCGATCATCTTCACGGCACCCTGTTGATCAAACGCCTCGAGCGTGATTTGAGAATCGAGTTCATGCGCGAGTGGCGCAAGGCTCAGCTGTAGCAGTGGACCGATGACCCGGGTCGCCTTCTTCGGGACTCCTTCGGCTGCGGTGCCCTCGCTGGCCGCCATTTCTGAGGTTGCCGAGATTGCTCTTGTGGTGACGCGGCCGGACCGACCGCAAAGACGCTCTAAGCAACCCGTTGCACCCCCGGTAAAGGTTGCCGCAAACCAATGGGGTATGGAGGTTGTGCAGCCAGAACGTCCGGGCGAGCTCATCGACGCCATGCTCGAGGTAGATGTGGCGGTGGTGGTCGCATACGGGCAGATCATCCCGGATGCTCTGCTGATCGCACCGCGCCGGGGTTTTGTGAATCTGCACTTTTCCTTGCTCCCACGTTGGCGGGGTGCTGCTCCCGTAGCCAGAGCAATTCTTGCCGGTGATGAGCACACCGGCGTGAGCTTGATGCAGCTCGACTCGGGTCTAGATACCGGCCCGGTCTTTGCCACATGGCGCACGGAGATCGCTCGCTCGGAGACGACCGGAACCTTGACCGCCCGACTGGCTGGAGTCGGCGCAGCCCTGCTCGCCAGCCAACTGCAGGACTACGTGGACGGGTCGATCCAGCTCATGGATCAGGTCGACGAATATGCGA
>JABDOU010000280.1 GCA_013043085.1 Acidimicrobiia bacterium | reverse complement strand
CTTGTTGGTGCATACGCCATCAACTTTGGTTTTGCTCCGGATGGCCACCACACCGGTATCTACTCGTTCGATTCGCTGCGAGCATTGGCGACCGACGTTTGATGAACGACGCGTAGTGGACATCGGTATCGACCTCATCGAATCCTATTTGCGGATCAACGGTTACTTCACCCTCACCGAATTTGAGGTTCAACGACAGGTTCAAGGTGGGGGATACGAAACCGTGACCGACGTCGACGTGATGGGAATCCGATACCCCGGCGAGCTTCTGGCGGCCGAAGAACATGATCCGACCAGGCGTGAGCGGCTGCTGGTCGAAGATGAGGTGCTGAAGCTCAACCTCGACGACGTCGATGTGATCATCGGGGAGGTCAAACAGGGCAAAGCGGTCTGGAATCCCGGTCTGACCAGGCACCATACGCTTCATGCCGTCATCAATCGAATTCAGTGGCTGTATGCCGATCCGACGCATGATGTCGTCAAGAAGCTGCAGGACAACCCGGTATGTTTCTCTGAGGCGCGTGGAGGTGGTTCCATCCGCACCCGGCTGGTTGCATTTGGTCGGAGTCCGCACAACGACTTGAACACCATTTCACTCACGCACGTCTTTGAGTTCCTGGTCGGTTACTTTGAAGAATTCGACGATGTTCTCAAGCCGGCGCAAATCAAGGCACCATCGGCGGCGTTGGTACGCCTGCTGGTGAAGACCGGATTTTCCGTCAAGAAGCTAGATGGCCTCTAAAGCGTGCCACCCCACAGCGAGAGGCCGGTGAGCTCGTCGAAAACTCGCTCGGGTGGATCTCCCAGTATCTCTTCGATTCTGACCTCAATCGCAAACACCGTGGTTCCTACGTTGACATGTCCGCCCATGCCTTTGCCATCCCGATCGGCAACCGCGATGTGGGTGTGCACGAAAGGCTCTCCGTCCAACTCTGAGATGTTGCCGATGCCGGCCAACACCTCGAGGTGGCCTTCGATGTCGAAATCCTCGTATGCCTTGTCGTTTTGGTTGTAGAAGCGAAGCGAGGCATGGGAGATCGCGCCGAGATAGTTGATCCATCCGGCTCGCACCCCGTGATTCTTTGCGAAATCGGTCAGGGATGTCAGCAGGTCGTCGCCAGTTTTGAGGCGGATCAGGAACTCTCTTCCCGTCTCGAAGACGTGGGCATGCATCATGACTCCTTTTTCGCGGCTTTTACCAGTGCCCTGGCTCTCTTGGGATCGACCGCGTTGGTTGTGACTCCATCGACTTTCGTCGCAGTTCCGACGATAACTGCCTCTGCTACCTCGAGCATGCTCGCAATCGTTCGGTTGGTGACGCCTGAACCGACCATCACCGGCATCTCGCCGGCAAGCTTGGCAACCGTCTTTACATCGTTGAGAGCCGTGGGTTTGGCGGTACCACTTCCGCTGACGATGATGGCATCGGCCCCGGAACGTTCGATCAGGTCGGACGCCGCGTCTGACAACGTGAGCCCGGCAGGTGGCGTGGCGTGTTTGACCATGACGTCAGCACAGATCACGACGTCCGGACAGATCTGATCGCGCAGTCGGACCACCTCGGCTGCTCGCCCCGTGATCAACCCCTGATCCGTATACATCGAACCCGACAGCACATTGATACGTACGAAATTCGCGTTCGTCGCTGCCGCGACGGCCAATGCGGCCAGACCGTCGTTGCGCAACACATTGACGCCCAGATCGAGATCGGTTGCGTCGGCGAGATCGGCGATCACCCTCGTCATGGCGGCGACAGTTGCGGGGGGCACGTTGTCCGCAAAGAACGGAGCGTCGCCGAAGTTTTCGATGATGATGGCGTCGAACCCGGCTTCGCTGAGGGTGATTGCGTCCTGACGGGCGGCGTCCACGATGGTCGACATCGATGTTGCGTGACCAGGTGCTCCGGGCAGTGGAGGAAGATGAATCACGCCGATGATCGACATGTCAGATGTAGCAGCGGATGATCCTCAAGGCTGTCTGGGCGAGTTCGCCTTCGGCCTCGAGGTTCGTATTTGCCGCTTTCTCGCGTTGGACAGCAACCCGGCAGAACTCGCCCGCGGTACCGGTGATGACGTTTGTCGCATCGTCGGGACCGAATGTCCACCGTTTGTACTCGGGCGCTTTCAGTTCGACTCTGAGGTCACCGGAGTATTCCTCGCCGGTGAGTTTGAACGAATACGGAAGCGAGTTATACGCGAGCTTGGCGATGTGGTAGAGGCGGAGGGTGTCTTCGGGCTCGGAGCCAACCGCCCGGTGGGCATCAAGTCCGTGCGCCCAGGTCTCCATGAGCCGAGCCGAGGCGAAGCTCCGGGCAGACATGGGACCTGCGAACCACGGAATTCGCTCATCACCCTTCAGTTTTGAGAGTTGCTCGACTACTCGCGCCCGGCTGTTGCGCCACCACTCGAGTGTGTCCTGGACACGCATGGTGCGACCGTGTTCGACACCGACCTGATTGAAATGGTCGATGGTCGGGTACGTGGCCGCGTCGCCGAGCTTTGATCCATCCTCTGCGAGAGCGTTGTACGCGTAATCCTCGAGGTGCGCCAGGTGGCTGACGAGGTCGCGGATATCCCACCCGACGGCACTGGTGTGGGTATTCCACTTTCTGAAGTCGATCGTCTGTAAGAATTGATCGATGGCCTGTTGTTCCGCCACAAGGTCGGAGAGGATCTCACGCACAACCCCAATCTAGCGGGCGAACGAGGAGGTTTCCGCCGTGCGTCCGATTGCCGTACCTACCCGGCGGGAAGCTCGTTCAACGCGTCGATGAGGTTGCGAAGGCGGCCGAGACTGCGTCGGTTGAACGTAAATCGGATTCTGTCGAGATCGAGCCGGTCGTCATCGGAGATTTCGGCGGGCGTCGGTTCAATACGATCGATGGTTCCCTTGACGACGATATCGGAAAAGGTTGCGTTGAGGTGGGCGAGTGTCGCGTCATCGGGTCCTCGGTTCATGCGGAGGACGATGTCGCCGTCGACAAACCGTTGCGATTGGTAGTTGGAGTAAAAATCGCAGATGATGTCGGCAGCCTGGGTTGCGTCGTGGCAGCGGTCGAACAGGTGAAGATCGTCGGCCGAGATCATGCCCTGTTTCAGAAGAGTCTCCTGGGCAAATTCCAACCAGAGATCCCAGTAGCCGGTCTCCTTTGTGTCCAGCAAGATGACGGGCACCATCATCGACTTGCCCGTCTGGATCAAGGTAAGGGCTTCATACGCCTCGTCCATGGTGCCGAAGCCGCCCGGAAACAGGGCGAACGCATGGGACTCCTTGACGAACATGAGCTTGCGCGTGAAGAAGTACTTGAAATTCAACAGCTTGTTCTGTGGGACGTGCTCGTTTGCCGCCGCCTCGAAAGGAAGCCGGATATTGACCCCAAATGAATCGCCCTGAGCGCCCTCATTGCCTGCCTGCATGATGCCCGGCCCGGCACCGGTGATCACCATCCAGTTTCGTTTCTCAGTCATCAGTCTCGCGAACTCGGCGGCCAGCAGATAATTCGGATCATCAGGCGGGGTGCGTGCAGAACCGAAAATGGAAACCTTGTGACGATCTTTGTAGGCCGCAAACACCCGCATCGGGTAACGAAGCTCCTTGAGTGCGGTGTTCACGAGCTTGGCATCGCCGCGATCTGCATCGTCTCGATAGAACTTCAGGATCGTGACGATCATTTCCTCGACGAGATCCTCGTTTGAACCGCTGCCGGATGCCGAAATGAGCGCGCGGATCTGATCGTCGAGGGGCGTGTCAGGTGAGGTCATGGGCGAAATCTAGCCGAACGTCAGCTGTGGGCGTCCAGGATGGATGGGCCCGGAAAGAATGCACCGGCCGGC
>JABDOU010000254.1 GCA_013043085.1 Acidimicrobiia bacterium | reverse complement strand
CTGTAACGATGGCTATGCCGGCGGAGGCCCCGATTCGGGAGGCTCCGGCGGCGATCATTTCTTCTGCGTCTTCGCGGCTACGAACTCCGCCGGATGCCTTGATGCCCATCTTCGGACCGATGGTTTCACGCATGAGTAACACGTCATGGATGGTGGCGCCTCCTCCGGCAAAACCGGTGGATGTCTTGACGAAGTCGGCTTTCGCCAACCGGGCGAGATGTGATGCCATCACCTTTTCCTCGTCCGTCAGCAGCGACGTTTCGATGATGACCTTGTTGATGGCACCGACTTCGTGACACGCATCGGACACTTTCGCGATGTCTTTGCGCACCACATCGTGCTGGCCGGACTTGAGAGCGCCGATGTTGATCACAATGTCGATCTCTCTCGCTCCATCCCGCAGCACCCGTCTGGTTTCGAGCGCCTTGATGTCGGATGTCGTCGCCCCAAAGGGGAAACCGACGACGGATGCGACCTTGACCCCGGAACCTTTGAGGTTCTCAGCGGATCGCTTGACCCAGGCCGGATTGACACACACGCTGGCAAAGCCATACTCGGCCGCTTCCGCGCAGAGCTTGTCGATGTCATCAGCCGTCGCATCGGGTTTGAGCAGTGTGTGGTCGATGTATTTGGCGAGATCGAGGGGAACATCGGCGCCTTCACCGTGGTAGCTGACCCGATCGGCACCGTTTGCGACAACGCTGCGAACCTTCTCCGGACTGTGAGCGGCACACGATCCATGGCAGTCAGCGCACGGATCGGCCTTGCCCAGCGTCGCCAGAACTTCCCTGGTAATCGCCTCGATCAAGGCTTCGTTGCCCGTTCCGCCGGTACTCATGTTCGTGTCGTCCCGATCGCCGATGTGGCGGCGTACCGGTGCTCGATGGCGTTGATCTTGGCTACGCGGTCGGCGTGTCGCCCGGGCCCCCACGGTGTCTCGAGCCACGTCTCCACGATCTGCTGGGCGAGTGAAGAGCCGATGAGGCCGGCCCCGAGCGTGAGGACGTTGGCGTGATTGTGCTCTCGGCTGTTGCGAGCGCTGGAAATGTCGTAACAAAGTGCAGCCCTGACCCCGGGCACCTTGTTCGCAACCATGGCCGAGCCGATACCTGCACCGTCGATGATGATTCCAGACGCTGCCTCGCCTGAGGCGACCCTGGATGCAACGGCATGGGCGAAGTCCGGGTAGTCGACCGATTCGGTTGAGTCGGTACCGCAATCGATCACTTCGCGACCTGATTCGCGCAGGCGGAAAGCGATGCGTTCTTTGAGGGCGTAGCCACCATGGTCGGCGCCGACAGCGATCGTGCTGATCTCGGCGCGGGAGGGACTCGTAAAAGCCGGCGGAGTAGCGGAGGTCGCAGTGAGCGGAGGACTGGACCCGGCGTAACCGGCCACGACCCGGCGCACAACGTCTCTGATTTCGGCTTCGGATGGTGCCATCGCGGGCGACTTTACTGATCTGCGATTCTCCCTCAGGTGCTCATTATTCGCGAGCAAGCGGCGGCTCACGTAGGCCTCCGACGCGAGGACGGAAGCGGACGGTGGTGGGGTCGTCGATCGACTCCCTTTGGTGCGAATCGACTGTCGCCCGTCGTGGCGTAGGCGGCGGCAGGGTCGTAGACGAGGCGAATCAACTGTCGCATCGGGGAGGCGAGGGGGCTGTTGGGATCGATGGCGACCGTTCGTGATCGGCCTACTCGCTCCTCGATGATGAGACCCGTCTCCAGTAGGCGATTGACCTCTCGCATGACCGTGGTCTGGTCCACGTCGATGGCTCGCGCCAGATCAGACAGAGTGCGAGGGCCTTGTGATACGAAGAAAAGCTCGATCAGGAGCTCTTGCTGGGTTTCGGTTCGGAGGATCGGAAGAATATTCTGCACAACACGCAGTATATCCTGCGTAATGCGCAGAGTAAAGGACAGGATGTGGCATTCGCCTCGGTCGGAGGTCCGCCACGCGTCTCAGACCGGGAGCGCAGACGTCGGATGGGAACCATCGAGGCTTTCGATGATCTGATGCGACGGTGCTCAGAGCCGTCTGTCCGGCGACAGGAGCGGGTAGCGTCGGAAACATGAAGTCTTTTCATCAACGCCCGCGTGGCCAGTTGTGTTGACTGCGTTTGGCGCGGTCGCTGCCGCAACCATGGTTGTCTCGTACGGTTTAGAAGCCCGGGGGAGGCACTGGGTGGCGGTCTTTGCGGCCGCTTCGTTTGCCGCCGCTGTCTATGGCGTGTTGATTGGCGCGTGGATCTTTGCCGTTTTGGAATTCATCTGGGCAGGGATTGCGTTCCGCAGATATCAGGGTCGTCCGGCGTCGTAGGGCGGCTCGATGGGCTGTCTCAGCTTGATGGGCTGTCTCAGCGGGTCTCGACACCGCTCCAGCGCTCGAGTTCCTGGTCGAGGTGGAGGGGGTCGACAACAGCTTCGTTCTCCCACTTGCCCCATTCTTCGCGGGGCAACATCCACATGATTTCGAACTCATTTCCATCCGGGTCGTGACCGTAGAGGCTTTTCGTTGCTCCATGGCTGGACTCACCGGTGTATGCGCCCGACTCGATGAGGAGTGGACGAGCCGCTGCAAGGTCGTCGATGGTGTCGACCTGCCAGGCCAGGTGGTAGAGCCCGACCTGGCCCCGCTGCTTGGGAATAGCGTGCGGACCGAGGGCGAAGAGCCCCAGGTCGTGGTGGTTGCCGCTTGCCGGCAGCCGGAGGAAGGCTGCCCCGGGGAGATCTCCCGAGGGCAGCACTTCCATTCCCATGACCGTTGTGTAGAACTCGACTGCGCGTTCCAGGTCGCTCACGAAGAGGACCGCGTGGTTGAGGCGGGATGGGCTTATCGGCATTCGTTTCCTTTCGGGTCGAGGGTTTGGCTAGGCGTTTGCTTCCACCGACGACAGGACACCCTGCACCTCGAGCTCCACCTTGAGCTTCTTGCTGACGAGCAGGCCGCCACCTTCGAGAATCTGATTCCAGGTGAGGCCAAACTCTTCGCGCTCGATCTCGGTTGAACCACTAAAGAGTGCGCGAGCGTTACCCCACGGGTCGGTCGCCATTCCTGCGAACGTGAAGTCGATTGCGATTGGTTTGGTGACGCCGGCAAGGGTGAGGTCGCCCCTGAGGACATATTCCCCATTGCCTTTGTCCTCGACGCCCGTTGACTGAAAGCCGGCGGTCGGATGCTCCTCGACGTGCAAGAAGTCAGGTGAGCGCAGGTGGTTGTCGCGATCTTCCGTGTTCGTATTGATAGAGGCGGTTTGTATCTCTACCGACACCGAAGAGTCGTCTGGCGTTTCGCCGACGATGATCTCGCCGCTGAATTCTCCGAACGCTCCGCGAACCTTCGTCGTCATCAGGTGGCGGGCGATGATCTCAATCGAGCTGTGCGTGGGATCGATCTGGTACGTTCCCGGTTGTGGGGTGGACATGGGTCTCCTTCTGGTAAGACGGTCTTTTGGGACCGTTGCCTGGCCAGCGGTTGGCCGTGGGCAACAGGGCCAGTATAGGACAATACTTGAGCAATCAACTATTTAGTTATCAAGTTTATTCCCACGGATCGGTAAAGTGATGGGCATGCCGGTAGATCTCAACGACAAGCGTTTTTCGAGCTTTGGAAAACTGCTCGAAGTGCAGGCCCGTCTCCAAAAACTGCTCGATCGCCAACTGGAGGATGCGGTTGGGCTACCTCTAACCTGGTTTGAGGTCCTGTTACGTATTGCACGCTTGGACGATCAGGTATTGACGATGTCGGCTCTGGCGGGACAGGTCGTCCTCACTTCGGGAGGCGTTACCCGTCTTATCGACCGTATGACCGAGGAAGGGCTCGTCGAGAGGGTTCCCTGTCCGGGCGACCGGCGGGTCAACTGGATCAAGCTCACCGCACGTGGCCAAAAGACCTTGGAGGATGCTGCGGCCGTGCACCTGGAGCATCTCGACGAGGAATTCGAGGGACGGCTCAATGCATCCGAAATGGCGGGACTGGTCAAGGCGCTCGACTCGCTCCACGCTTCGCTGTCCTGACATGGCTCGAGTCATGCGTCGACTCGCTTCCCGTCCGGCATGAGCCTGCCGCTCCGGACGGTGATCATCGGCGCCGGGCAACGTGGTCGCCACGTCTACGGGGCCTGGGCTCTCCACAATCCCGATGCCATGTCCATCGTTGGCGTCGTCGACCCCCTTGACAAGCGACAGGCCGCGGTGGTGGCTGAGCACGGAGTTGTGGCCGGCTTCGGGAAGCTCGACGATTTCCTCCGCTCGGGGATTGAGGCAGACGCCGTGATCATCGCGTCGCCCGATCGCGAGCACGAACAAGCTGCTGTGTCCTGCATCGAAGCCGGGTACCACGTCTTGATCGAAAAGCCGGTGGCACACACCTTCGACGGGGTCCAGGCCATCGCTGGAGCCGCCGACCGCACGGACAGGGTGGTGGCGGTCGCTCACGTGCTCCGATACACGGAGTTTTTCCAGGTGTTGCACGATGTCGTGCGGAGCGGTCGACTCGGAGATCTCGTAACGGTCACCCATCGAGAGAATGTGGCCGCCTGGCATATGG
>JABDOU010000250.1 GCA_013043085.1 Acidimicrobiia bacterium | reverse complement strand
CCACCCATATCACCTCGCAATTCAGGATGTAGCTGCCCTCATGGAGGCAGCAGGCGAGTTGGCGATCAATCCGTGGACGGTCAACGAGTCCGCGGACATCCAGCGACTGGTTGACGGCGGCATCACGGCGATCATCAGCGATTTTCCGGCGCGGGCGAGAGCGATCGTCGATGCCGGCGGATCGGCTTCTTGATTCGCCTATCCCCGGCCGTCAGCAGATCCCGGTCATCCCTCGATCAGAGCAACAGCCATGGCGGCGACAGCTGACCCGTCACCGATGATCCCCAGGCGGTCTGTTGTCTTTGCCTTCACCGACACAACACCGATCGGGATCCCGAGGGCGGCCGCGAGCCGCGCACGCATGTGTTCGCGATAGGGCGAGATGCGAACTTCCTCGATGACGACAGTCACATCGACGTTGCCGATCTTGAAGCCCTGTCCCACCAGAAGTGCAGCAACACTTGTCAACATCGACATGCTGTCAGCGTCGACCGAGGCCGGATCATCGCCAGGAAAGAGTTCTCCGATATCCCCCAGGGATGCCGCACCGAGCAAGGCATCCGCGACTGCGTGAGCCCCCGCATCGGCGTCCGACGTTCCTACCAGACCGTAAGGCGCATCGAGGTCGACACCCAGGAGTCGCATGGGACCATCGCCTCCGGTCGCATGCACGTCGAAACCGTGGCCGATCCTCACACCTGACTCCAGATCGATTCGGCCAGGAGGAGATCGTCTGGATACGTGATCTTGAGGTTTGTCACTTCCCCGGGAATCGTTATGACGGTGCGACCGTGTGCCGACACGAGCTGGGCGTCGTCGTGCGCGTCACCTGGCATCGCCTCATGCGCTGCTCTCAGCACATCGAGACGGAATCCTTGTGGCGTCTGAACGGCGACAATACCGGTGCGGTTCACGTGGCCCGTAATCGTCTCATCTTCGACCCGCTTGAGAGCATCGTTTACCGGAACCGCGGGCACGACGGCATCCGCTCCCTCCGTCAAGGCTCTCAAGACCGATGCAACCAGAGCTGCTGATCCGAGAGGCCGGGCGGCGTCATGGATCAGAACGTACTCCACATCGGGAACCGCCGTCAGTCCAGCCAGCACAGAATCACGCCTTCGCGCTCCACCTTGAACTCCGTCGGGGACGTCACCAACAACCACAACGCCGACGCAGCCTCCTTCCAGCAATGCGTTTCGTGCTCGCTTCCACAAAGCCAGACCCCCAACCTCGAGCGCGTGTTTAGGTCGGCCGAACCTCGAACCGGCGCCTGCTGCAACGACAACGCCCCACGCATGGGGCACTGCGTTCACGCAGCCCGACGGGCAAACAGCATCCGACCGACGCGGGTTCGAAGAGCATTCGAGATCTCCACGTCGACGGTTTCGCCAACCATGTTTTCGGCATTCTGGATCACAACCATGGTCCCATCGTTGAGATAGCCTACGCCCTGGCCTTCTTCGTTTCCGACCCGCTCGATCGTCACGGAAACCCGATCCCCGACACCCGCTTCCGCCCGGAGCGATTCTCCGAGCGATTGTGGATTCAAAACTTCCAGACCTCGCAATCCGGCTGCCTGAGCGAGATTTGAATCGGTAGTAACAAGCGTGGCGCCTGATCTGTCGGCGACAGCCAGAAGTTTGGCATCTACGTTGTCGAACTCGGGAACTGTTCCCTCGAGCACGGCAAGCTCGATCCCTTCGACATCACGCAAAGCCTCGAGAATGTCGAGCCCTCGCCGCCCGCGCCGTCTCCTCGTCTCCGCCGTGGCGTCCGCCAAACCCTGCAACTCGTCGATCACGAATAGCGGCAGCCAGTGGCGGCCCTTCATGAGTCCGGATTGAGCGAGGTCGAGAATGCGTCCGTCGATCGCGGCGGACGAATCGAGTACGTAGGTATCCGTGGCCGCGTCGAGGCTGCGACTGGGCAAAGGGGTCTTGGGCCGCAGCCCGACCGATCCCAGCATTCCCTGCGAGCGTGCCATGAAGACGCGCGCCGTAAATGCCGAGCTGAGAAGGACGACGAGAGAGCCAAGCGGCCACGCATAGAGC
>JABDOU010000184.1 GCA_013043085.1 Acidimicrobiia bacterium | reverse complement strand
CCACCACACAGCATCGAGCTCAACCGGTGTCGACATGGGCGCGCAAACGCTCAGTCAAAATCGTTCTCGACACGCTGCTCCTCGTGGCATTTCTTGCCGAATTCGTAACCCGCGAAGGGCCTGACTACACCATCCACTCGTGGGTCGGCATCGCGTTGATCCCGATCATCGCGGTTCACCTGACCGGGAACGTCGGCTGGATCAAACGAGTCTGGAACCGCAAGCGACAAGATCGAGAATTCGGGCTGGGCGTGCTCAACGCCACTCTCGGCATGCTCGCCGCCGTCTGCATCGCTACCGGCTTTCCCCTCTGGCTCGAATGGTCCGACGCGGAGGCATGGACCGCGATTCACACCATCACCGGAATGGCCGGCATCATCATCATGTTTGTTCACCTTTGGAAGAACCGAGCACGGATCTCCCGTCTGATTCGCGCTTGAAGAAATGAGTTTCGGCGGTCTGGGTCGTCGGCGGGTCACCACGCGAATCGATGACAAGGCGAACGGGTCCTCGCCAGAACTGTCGGTCTAGTTCTCAACCGCCCCGGGCAAGATCGTCTTGCTGCCACCTACTCTGGCCGCCATGTCCCGGGTGCCGCCATCATCGTCCACTCATCCCGCCACCTGGAAGTTCGGATACCCGATTTACCACGCCGAATCCCGAGCGCAATGGCGCGCCTGGCTCGAGGCGAATCACGAATCCGCGCCAGGTGTTTGGCTGGGTTCGTGGCGGGCGGTCACCGGCAAACCTCTGTGCCCGTATCCCGAGGCGGTCGAAGAGGCGATCTGCTTCGGTTGGATCGACTCCACCCAGTACCGCTTCGACGACGAACGGGGATTGCAGCTTTACACACCTCGCAAAGCGAAGAGCACCTGGACCAGACTCAATCGACAACGGTTCGCGGACATGGAGGCCGCCGGATTGATGACCGATGCCGGTCTTCGGGCGGCTGAGGTGGCCAGGGGCAACGGCTGGTGGACGATCCTCGATCCCGTCGAAGACCTGATCGAGCCGGATGACCTGGCGGCGGCACTCGACGCCGAGCCGACCGCCCGTTCCGCTTGGGACACGTTCCCGCCGACTGCGCGCAAGGCGCTGCTCTGGTGGGTGATCAGCGCAATGAAGCAAGAGACCAAGAAGCGCCGAATCGACACGATCGTGTCCAAGGCCGCGAAAGGCGAACGCGCCCGGGGATGAGCAGGCCTATCGCCCATCGATGGAGGCTGCAAATATCCGGCCGAGCACATTCATGCGACCGAAATTCGGGGGCGTTCCCGACCCGTGTGGCCGTCCGGTGCCCCATCGGAATCGTCGACGCAAGAAGGCCGGCTTTCAGTCGCTCACAAACCCGAACGTTCCGCTGGCGGGGATGCGGCATCATCGGGCGTTGATTCGATCCGGCGGGCTTCAGCGATGCTGTGCATTTTCGCCGCCACGTCGGGGAAGCCGGCCAGGACGTGGTCGAGGCCGGTGCGGTCGAGGGCGTAGACCCGGCAATATTCGAGGGCGACCACCGTGTTGGCCCGTGGCTGGTCGGCCAAGAGTGCCATCTCGCCGACGAAATCTCCGTCGGTCAGCACCGCCAGCACTTCCTCATCGTTGCGGTCGAGCACTTCCACCGAGCCCTGGTCGATGAAGTAGAGCTCGCGACCGATCTCACCGCGACGCATCAGGCTCTGGCCCGGGAGGAACACAGTTGGCTGCAGGTGCCCCACCAGTTCTCGAAAGAACTCATTTCCGGCACCGGCGAACAGCGGAACCTGCTCGAGGATGTTGCGGTGGGTATGGAGGGCGATCTCGACCCGGAGCGGCTTGGGGAGGTGCTCCAGGATCTCGGTCTCCTGACCAACCCGTGTCTCCCAGATGTAGTTGTAGTAGTCGCGCACCTGAGCCTGGAGTTCGTGAGGGACTTGCCTGTCTCGCATGAACTGGTTGACGGTCTCCACCCGCCGCAGGTGCTTTGCTCGGATGACGTCGAGATTCGACAGCAGGCTGGCCACGTTTCCGATGATGTAGCCGTACATGGCTGCTCCAAAAGCCATGGCGACCATGGTGTAGTAGGTCTGTGTGACGCCAATCGGGGTGATGTCTCCGTACCCGACCGTGGTGAGCGTCGTGATCGCCCAATAGAGCGACCCCTGATAGGGCCCAAGATCGGCCGGAGCAGAAGTGGGGCCGTCGAGAGCGATCCAACCGCTGGCCATCCAATGTGCCACCAGCGCGATCCAGAACGCAAAAAACGAAAGTCGCAGGACGGCCGGATTGAGCGAGGTCTGGAGTCGCCACCGGCGTTGCAGCGAGAACAACCGGGTGACCCGTAGCGCCCTGGTGAGGGCCAACAGTCTGAGTCCGGTCTCGACCGTGGTGCCGGCAATCCCCGGGATTTCGGCGAACAAGTCGAACGGTATGACCGCGAGGAGGTCCACCGGGAACCAGCCCTGTAGATATGGTTGCCCTTCAGCCCGGAGCCGCCTGCGAATGTCGACGGCCAGCACGATGGAGATCGCCGCCGACGCAACCATCAACCAGAGCGCATCGAGAGATCCGAACACGGCCTCGATCGGCATGACAATTGCCAGAAAGACAGTGGCTGCCAGCACGAGTGCGTCCCAAGGCTCGAGACCCAGCTCGTGCAATCGCACAGACAGGGCTTTTGTCTCAGCTTCCTGCGGTGGGATCTGTCGCGATCGACTGGGGGAAGTCATGGATGCGTGGTGCCTTCCTTCTACGGGGGCTTTGTAGCCGAGGCGCATGGTATCGGCTCGCAATGACCGTCGCCTCGCCACAGCATTGTGTGGGCGGGCACCGCTCAAGCGGCTCGGAGAACCAGGAATTGCCCACCACCACCAGGACCATGCCGTTGACGACCCACCGGGGAGAATGGATCCCGTCGCCGGGACGGTTCTGATTCCGGCCCCGGTCACAGCATCATCTAGCACACGTCGCGACTCATACCAGGGTCGTAAGATCAACAGTCGATGACTTCAACTCAGGAAATTGCCGATCCCCGGCTCAAGCCCCCTGACGATGATGACCGTGTCGCTCACTACGTCAGGAAAGACGACATCGTGCGAGCGAACGTCGAAGGTGTTCCCGTTCGGGCCCTGTGCGGAAAGACGTGGATCCCCAACCGCGACCCGAAAGGGCTTCCGGTATGCCCGATCTGCAAGCGAATCATGGACAACGTCCGCAACAGAGGATCCAACTAGCGGCGAATGGCACCTCCTGGCCCGCCGACAAGACTCTGGCGGAGTCAGCGAGATGTTCTCGTCAACGAATACTGATTCCCAAAGTGGCCGAGGGGCGGGGGCGATGGCCTTTCTCACCGCCGCCAGGTCCTCGGGTTCTGCCCCTTACTAGAACTGCCAATCGGAATGCCCAAACTCTTCGAGGATTGCTCGGTAATGGATCGCTCGAGCGCCTAGGTTCATCGAATGTCCGACATGACCACGATTGTCGAAATTCGCAAGGCGGAGCTGCACGACGTTCGGGTGACCTACACCGAGAAGGTGCCTCTATTTGACGGTCAGGCTCGGCTGGCAGTCGACTCGTTTGGGTTGACCGCCAACAACATCACCTATGCCGTCTACGGCGACCGGATGAGCTACTGGAGCTTCTTTCCCGCTCCTTCCGGGGACGACTACGGGGTTGTACCGGTGTGGGGTTTTGCCACGATTGTCGAAACCACCATGGACGCAATGGAGGAGGGAGAGCGCATCTACGGGTACTTCCCGATGGGTGAAGAGTTGGTGGTTGAGCCGCAGCGCATCACCCCCGGCTCGTTCATCGACGGCACCGCCCACCGAGCCGATTTGCCCGTTACCTACAACAACTATGTCCGCTGCGCCGGGGACCCGCTTTATGAAGCCGACAATGAAGATGCCCAAATGCTGTTGCAGCCTCTTTTCTTCACCTCTTTTCTCATCGATGATTTCTTGGCCGACGCGGATTTCTTCGGGGCCACTCAGGTGGTAGCGACCAGCGCATCCTCCAAGACGGGTTTCGGGACTGCCCACCTGCTGCATCAACGAGAAGGAATCACCGTGATCGGGCTCACCTCGGCATCGAACCGAGAGTTTGTGGAAGGTCTGGGTTGTTACGACTCGGTGGTGACCTACGACGACATCGATTCACTACCTCCCGGCCCATCGGTGTCGATCGACTTTGCAGGCAACCAGCAGGTGATCCTGGCGATCCACGAGCACTACGGCGACGATCTCAAACATTCTTCGGTCATCGGCGGCACCCACTGGGACGCAGATCGTCCGGAGTCGGCGCCGATGCCGGGCCCGAAACGAGAATTCTTCTTCGCTCCCGCCCGGGCCCAGGTCCGGATCAAGGACTGGGGCATCGCTGAACTTCAGATGCGGCTCGCCGCCGCGTGGACACGGTTTCTTC
>JABDOU010000179.1 GCA_013043085.1 Acidimicrobiia bacterium | reverse complement strand
GGGCAGCGTTCTCGTGTGGCCGCAGGCCGCACAACAAGAACGCCGCTGCCCGCCCCAATGCCCCACGACCACTTCCCTTCAACATCGCCAAACTCCACAAGAGACAACTCGAATCACGAGTTGAGTTACCCCATCGGGCGGGTATTCACATTGGCCACCCAACCGATCTGGAGTCGCATCACTACGCCTTGAGAGGGCAGCGTTCTCGTGTGGCCGCAGGCCGCACAAAAAGAACGCCGCTGCCCGCCCCAATGCCCCACGACCACTCCGCTGCAACATCGCCAAACTCCACAAGAGACAACTCGAATCACGAGTTGAATTACCCGCCCATCGGGCGGCTGCCCGCGACCCAATGCCCCACGACGGAGCATCGCCCCTCTGGTTGCAGACAGCAAGCCAATGAGCGACTACGGGTGTGGGTGTAGCCGGCTCGGACGTCGTGAGGAGCGGTTAGGACACGAGACGGATGTTGATCGGATAGCGGTAGTCCTCGCCATTCGAAGCTTTCACTGAAGCAAGAATTGTGAAGACCAGCCAACCGATTGCGACTGCCGCGAGGAGCACGATTCCGATCAGGACGAGGAACAGAATCGCGGAAACGATCACAGCAATGAATGCCGTGATCTGAAAGTTCAAAGCTTCCGCCGCATTGGCCCTGACCCTGGGACTCTCGTTCTTCTTCAGGAGGTACACGAACAACGGTCCGAGAAAGGACGGCGGCCCTAGCAGTCCGACAAGGCCCGATGCGTGGGCAACCACCGACCACATCTGTTCGTCGGCTGCCGACATGGAGCCACCGCTCGATGCGACCGGAGCCTGGGTTCGGGGTTGATCCGGTGCCACCGGTGCCCCCATGGCATCGAGTGGATCGCCTGCGACATCGCGTATTTCGCGATGAGCGGCTTCCATCGCATCTCCGGCTGCGGGAGGCTCGGCGAACGGATTGTCGTCCCCATTTAGATCGTCCATGTCGCTCCTGTGTCGCTCCTGTGATCAGCTATCACCCAGATTAGCTCCGGACTCGAGCAATAGATCGAGTGCTCGACTGGTCCGCACGACCGTTTCGGCCTGGCCGAGCGCCTCCATCGACTCGAAGAGAGGCGGGCTTATCGTCGATCCCGAGATAGCGACGCGGATAGGTTGGAGACCCTTCCGTCCATTGAGCTGTAGGTGTTCGAGCATTGCACGTAGCTCGCCCTCGATTGACTCTGCATCCCAACGATCGAGATTTGATAGTCGCTCCAGACCGTCCTCCACCGCCATCTTTGCCTCAGGAGCGGTCATAACCTTGTCCCACGAACCACGGTCGTAATCGATGTCGTCTGTCATCAGAAACCCGACTTGTCCCGGCACCTCGTTCAGCAGCTTTGCGCGCTCCTTTACATGAGGAAGGATCATCCGCAGGCGGACATGCTGGAGTTCGTTCAACTCCCCATATTCGGCAGTGATGAGTGGGGCCACGCGGTCTGCGAATTCGTCGTCACTCATTGCCCTGATATACACGCCGTTCATCCATTCGAGCTTGTCATTGTCGAAAATGGCGGCATTTGGCTGGACAGCATCGAGGCTGAAACGCGCTACGGCTTCTTCGAGTGTGAATATGTCAGAATCCTCGCCGAAGGACCAACCAAGCAGGGCCAGATAATTCGTCATCGCCTCCGATAGGTACCCGGCCTCTCGATATGCCCGCAACGAAGTATCGCCGTGGCGCTTTGACAGCTTTTTACCATCGGGTCCCATGAGCAGCGACAGGTGGGCGTAGGCAATGGGTGCGGCTTCAAGCGCCTCGCCGATGAGGATGTGTTTGGGGGTCGACGACAGCAGGTCCTCTCCGCGAATCACGTGAGTTATCCCGAAGTCGACGTCATCGACGCTCGACGCAAGGTGGTATGTGGGGGTTTGGTTCGACCGAAGGATGATGAAATCTTCGACGTGATCATGGTTGAACCGGACCTCACCCCGCACGAGATCCTCGAAAACGGTCTCACCCGGCCGCGGGACCTTCAGTCGTATGACCGCATCCTCTCCCCCGTCCAACCGCTTGCGAGCTTGTTCGGAGTCGTAATCTCGATATCGGCCGTCGTAGCCAGGCGGCCTGCCTTCGGCCTTGGCCACGTCTCTCATCTCGTCGAGTTCCGCAGCGGTGGCGAAACAGAGATAGGCCTTTCCCAGATCGAGAAGAGATCGGGCGACTTCCTGGTAGCGAGCAAGGCGCTCCGACTGGCGATACGGGCTGTGAGGGCCACCCTTCTCGATGCCTTCATCCCATTCCAACCCGAGCCATCTCATGCCGTCCAGAATGTCGTTCTGGAACTCACCTGAAGACCGTTCCGTGTCCGTGTCATCCGAGCGAAGTATGAACTCTCCGCCCGTCGCTCGCACCGCCAGATAGTTGTAGAGCGCGGTCCGGGCCCCACCAACGTGGAGGTAGCCGGTCGGCGATGGTGCGAAACGCGCTCTCATCGCTTGCCCACCGGATTGCGCAACGTCCCGATCCCCTCAATCGAACATTCGACGACGTCGCCTGCCTCGATCGGCCCAACACCCGCAGGCGTGCCAGTCAACAAGACATCTCCGGGCAACAACGTCATCACAGCCGTCACATGTTCCAACAACTCACCCACTCCAAAGTGGAGATCCGTGAGCACACCTTCTTGTCTCAGACCGTCATTGACCGAGCAAGAGATGGTCCACCCCTGTCCAGGATCGAATTCGGTCTCAATTGCCGGTCCAAGCGGACAGAATGTGTCGAATCCCTTGGCCCTGGTCCATTGTCCATCGGCGGCCTGAAGATCGCGTGCTGTCACGTCGTTTGCCACTGTGTACCCAAGCAAATAGTCGCTCGCATTCTCCGCCGAGACGTTCTTCGCCACTTTGCCGACTACCGCCGCCAGCTCGACTTCATGGTGCACGTTCGTGCTTTGGCTTGGCAACACAATCGGTTGATGTGGTCCAATCACCGAAGTGGCAGGTTTTAAGAACATCAGGGGCTCATCCGGCATCACGCTGTCCATCTCGGCAGCATGGTCCGCATAGTTTTTGCCGATTGCAACGATCTTGGTTGGCAACACCGGAGCAAGCAGCTCAGCCTCCTCGAACGTGACAAGACTTTCGGTGGGCTCCCACGCGACGAACGGAGTTCCCCGGTAGAGCCGAATTCCCTCTTCCTCGACCCCGCCGTACGTGATGTCGTCGCGGCCGCTTCGAAGGCGAACGATTTTCAAGGAGCCACCTCTCTCACATGCGTCTCAGCGGATGGCACTGAGCATTACAGGACGGACCTGATCGTAGCCCGGGCTCGAAGCGCCAGCCCGGCTTGCCAGGGCGGTCAATCAGTTGGGCAGCGGTCGTACGCCGGACCGGAGACGATCGACAATTTCCTCGAGCGACGCGTACAACAAATCCTTATCGACCGCCGCCACCAGGGCGCGGCCATACATTGCTCCGTGAGCAGCCTTCTTGACCCACCGTCTCCGATCGGCGCCGAGCGCTGAGCGAACAGTGCCGGTCACGTCGGCGTTGAGGCCCATGATTGCCAGAACCACATCGATATCGCTCCGGGTTGGCGCCCGACCAAAATGAGCGGCGCGCGCCGACACGAGGTTGATGGCGGCGGCCCGTACCCGTTCGATATCCTCGTCCGGTTCGAGATCAAGGTCTCGTTCTGCCAGGAGGCGGAGCGCGTAACCGGTGTCAGGGCCCGGCGTGCCGAAGCCCGGACCCTCCGGAACATCAGCGGGACCGGAGAAATCCCCGGGCCGGTTCGGTCGCCACGGTCGGGCGGGCATCGGTTCCGCGCGTGCACGAGGAAGATCCCCAAACTCGAGTTCGATCTTCGGCTGCTGGGCCATTGCTAGACGATCGTCAGCCAGTCGGCATGATCGGCGTTCTTACCGGTCACCGCCTCCATGTACATTGTCTGTGCTTGTTTGGTGATGGGGCCTGGCTTCCCATCTCCGACGGGTCGATTATCAATCATGCGGATCGGCGTGACCTCGGCGGCAGTACCCGTGAAAAACGCCTCTTCTGCGGCGTAGGCGTCAGACCTCGTGAGGCTGGTCTCGACAACCTCGATGCCGGCTTCGCGCAGGAGCGTCACGACGGAATGCCTTGTGATCCCCGGTAGAACGCCGGAGTAACTCGGGGGCGTATAGACGACGCCGCGGCGAATCAGAAACAGGTTTTCCCCGCTACCTTCCGCCAGAAAGCCTCTGTCGTTCAGCAGCAGAGCCTCGTCGAAGCCGCCCGCCTCCGCCTCCAACCTGGCGAGGATGGAGTTGAGATAGGCCCCTCCGCCTTTGGAGTTCGGCAGGAGCGATTGCTGGTCGATTCTCCTCCACGATGACACGCCCACGCTGATCCCCTCCCGCAGGGCCTCCTCCCCCAGGTAGGCGCCCCATTCCCATGCCGCGATCGCGACAACCACTGCTGCGTTCGTCGGGTTGAGGCCGATAGCCCCCAAACCTCGGAATGCGATCGGCCGGATGTAGGCCGATGGCAGCTCATTGACACGGATCAACTCGGTCACCGCCGACGAGAGTTCTGCCGGGGTGTACTCCATGGGTATTTGATACGCCTTGCAGCCACTGACAAGACGTTCCATGTGCTCTTCGAGTCGGAACACAGCGGGACCCTTGTCGGTGGCATAGGCGCGAACACCCTCGAAAACTGAGGTTCCGTAGTGGAGCGCATGGGTGAGAACATGAACGTTGGCATCTTCCCAGCCGACCATTTCTCCGTTCATCCAAATGTAAGGCACTGATTGCATTCCCCTATGTTGCCACGTTTCGATCACCGTGTGGTAGCTCATCGCCCGGCTAGCGTCTTCACGTGACGAGCAAGAGTGGAAAGATCCGGAGATTCATTGCGGCGGGACTGGGCGTCGGCTGGATTCCAGGAAGGATCCGGGGCTCCGACGAAGGCGCCGGGACCTTCGGCGCGGCCCTCGCCATCCCGATGGCCTTGGCTACCCAACCTCTTGGCGTGGCCGTGCAGGTGGCTGTTCTCATAGGGGTCTCGATCGTCGGCCTGTGGGCAGCCGGTGCTGCGGCCGATGGCGAAGATCCGGGCTGGATCGTGATCGATGAGGTCGCAGGGGCATTCCTCGGTGTCCTGTCACTGACCGGATGGCCGTTCATCATCGGTTGGATCGTCGCCAGGGTTGGGGATATCACGAAACGATTCCCACTCGTGAAGAAGGCAGAAAACCTCGGCGGACCGGTTGGCATCATGGCCGACGACCTCGTCGCCGGTGTCTGGGGACTCGCAGCGGGCTCCGTCGCCCAATTCCTCATGACCTGATCGCCGCCCGGTCCTGAGATTCCGCACCCGTTCGCCCCGGCGTTGCGCTCACCAGATGCCTACCTGATGGGGTCGGGGCGGGTCGCGAAAGAAAGCAGAGCGAAAGATTCCGATGCGCCTCCGAAAACCAGGTACCCTCCCGGGTGTGTGGTGGCGCCGTGCTGGCAGTCGACCCACCGAGCCCGCTTGGTAGCGCTACGAGCGAGCTCAGACAAGTGAGGACAGGTAAGTCAGACAGGTATAAGTCTGACAAGTACAGGCGCTGACGCAGGCATGAGCACAACGGGCAAAGCGGGTCGGACTCAGTGATGAGACGCATATCGGTCGGTAGGAATGGGGAACGTGCGAGGCGTCGGACGAGCTCGACAGGCCTGGCTTTCTATCTGATCATGGCGCTTCTCGCAGGGCTCATCGGGTCGGTCGTGGTCGGGGGGCCTTCGTCACAAGCGACCTCTTCGTGTCCGCTACCGGCCGGCGGCAAGATCGTATTCCTCACTGATCAGTCGTTGGTGGGTTGGAGCCAGGGCCCCAACTCGTTTGGTCCGGTGTCGGTGACCATCGATGCCGGTCTGTACCGCGTAATGGCGGCGTCGTACGATCCCCATTCGGCCAAACCAGATCAGGTCCAGACAGGCGAACAGTGGTACTTCGAGGGCTACAAGAACCACGCCAGGACCTTCCGAACGCCGGTCACGCCTGATCTACCCGAGAGCCAGGATGTCGCGACATACACAGTCGCAGACCGCATGGAGTTGGCAGCGACAGATGCTTTGACGGCCTTTCACGCAAACACCGGAACTGATGAGCCAAATTCCGTGGCTCCGTTATGCGTCGGGTTTTACCCGATTGAGACTGCCCAGCCACCGGTTCCGACAGACGCGTTTTGCCCATTGACCAGCGGGATCGTCGTCGAACTCACCTCGGCGAAGCTGCTTGCCGACTCCTCGGACCGACACAGCTTCGGCCCCATCGCCGTCTCGATTCCAGCAGGAACCTACGACGTAACGCTTGCCAGCTTCGACGACCACAACAACAAGCCAGAGCAAGCCCAAAAACAGGAACAATGGCGAGCCGTTGCGACAGCCAATGGCAGCGTGCTGTGGGAGTCTCCTCCCATCGCCGACTTGCCCGAAGGCCAAAACTACCTGACCCAGCTGGTGGCGAGTTCCGTCGTATTTGGCTCGGACGTGACCGGGGTCATTGCCCAGCATGCCCATGCCGGCATCAATCGTCCCGAATCTGTTGCTCCCATTTGCATGTCGTTCGTACCCCTGACGACCACAAACACGCCGGAGCCGACCACAACCATCCCGAACACAACCATTCCCGGCACCACCATCCCAGACACCACGGTCCCTGCCACTCCTGGCACCCCTGAACCCACCATCCCAGACACCACTGTCCCCGACACCACTGTCCCCGACACCACCG
>JABDOU010000157.1 GCA_013043085.1 Acidimicrobiia bacterium | reverse complement strand
GCCATGGTGATCACGTCGGCTGCATGGACAATCTCTGCGGTGCAGCCGTACTCGGCGACCAGCGGCGTCAGGACATCGGAGTCGCCGACGAGGATGACATCAACGCCGTCCTGGCCTGCAGCGGTCGCACCCGCCACGAGCACTCCCGGATCGTGGTCGCTGCCCATGGCATCGAGCGCGACGCGGGTCATCTACGCGGAAGCAGTCTCGCCGACCGTACGTCCCCGATACTGTCCGCAGTTCCGACAGGCACGGTGAGGTAACACGTGCTCGCCGCAGTTCGAGCATTCGCTGATCGTCGGTGACGCGACTTTCCAAGCAGCTTTGCGTTGCCTGCTTCGGGATCTGGACATTTTCTTCTTGGGTACGGCCATGGTCTCTTCCGCCTGCTCGTTGGTGGGCAATGTTCGGGTGGTCTCGCGCACATCGTGTGCGTGGTATGTGAGGACGGGATCAGATTCGATGGTGGATGGAAACTCACTTACAACGGGGATTGAGCAACCGTCACGGTGTAGCGGCTACGGAGCAACGCATACGTTTGTGCTCGCAGCGTCATTCAATACTGTCATCCAGACTGTCATCCAGGGATTAGCCCGGTGCCATTGCCTCGCTGTTGCCGTGTCTTTCACGGTCCATCGAACAGATCTTTTAGTTCTGCAAACGGTGACGATAGTTCGGTTTCGTCGCAGTCGCACACTCCATTGTTCAAATTCATTCCGCAGGTGCCGCAAAGCCCCCTGCAATCGGGAGCATGAATCGCATTCACCGGGACTGCCGAGAGCACCTCGTCCCGCAGCGCAGGCTCGAGATCGATGATGGACCCGTCAATGGGAAATGTGTCTGGCGTCGGATCAAGCGAAAACACGTGGGTAAACCGCTCCCTCACCTCATCGGCCCAGGGCACGAGGCACCGACTGCAGATCAACGCAACCTGTGCTGTGACCACGCCGGTGGCAACAATTCCCGATGGCGTGCTCTCCAACAAGACCTCGGCGGCGACCGGTCCTTCGACGGTCGCCAGATCCCTCGCAGCTTCCAGCGTTCCCGTGACCGTGATCTCCCTTCGCGAACCGGGATTGGCGAGCACATCGCCAACATCAGCTCGAAACGACGAGGACATCTCCTAGTACGGGACGTCCGGGGACGGCTGGCGTGGCTCGAGCAGCTCCTGACGGCGATATCTCACCTCGGTCAATAATCGCGTAAGCAGCTCATCGAGATCTTCGAGCGATACCCCGACTGCGTCTTCGGCGTCAAGCCTGATCTGGGTGGATTGCTGTTCTGCGTTGCGAACGAGAATGTTGGCTTCTTCTACGGCCTCTGCCATGATTTGCGTTTCTGAGACGAGCTCGGCGCCCTTAGCCTTTGCTCTGGCGATGATTTCCCTTGCCTGCTCATTCGCCTGGGCCACGAAGGCCGCACGCTCTCTCACCATGTGCCGGGCCTGACGAAGTTCTTCCGGTAGGGCATCCCTTAGTAGGTGGAGATTCTGGGTAAATGCTGCCCGGTCGATGACCGCCTTAGACGCCGACAACGCAGCCGACTTTGCCTGTTCGACCGTGACGATCATGTCCTCGATCAAAGTCTGAAGATCACCAACCGTGGCCCGAGCCATCGGCACGCCGTCGATATCGGAATCCGAGCCGACATCGGATCCGTAGTCGAAAGGGTCGTCGCTGCCCGGAGGATCGATCATGTTCGGGTCTGATGGCTCCATCTGTGATTCCTCGATTGCGTGATGTCATCTACTGAGGTACGTGCCAACCGTGCTGACGCGAGCTCCGAACCAAACCGTTTCCGAAAAACGGTGCGTGCCAGAGTCTGGCAGGATAGGCCAGTTTGGTCCAGCCAAGCTCAGCCTTCGCCCGCCTGGGGGTATTTGGCCAGAAGCGCTTTCTCCACGACCGGAGGCACCAGTCCTTCGAGCCTCCCTCCGAACCTAGCGACCTCTTTCACAAGGGAGGAAGACAAATACGCATGGGTCGCACTCGTGGGAACGAACATCGTTTCGACACCCTTGAGGTGTCGATTCATTTGCGCCATCTGAAGTTCATATTCGAAGTCGCTGACGACCCGAAGACCCTTGAGAATGACCGAGGGGGCCCTGGCGGCTGCGAATTCGGCCATCAAGCCCTCAAACGATTCGACGTCCACATTCCCGAGATCTTGTGAGATTCTTTCGAGCATGGCAATTCGTTCTTCGACGGCGAACATGGGCGTCTTAGAGGGGTTGACGAGCACGGCAACAACAACCGTTGAGAATGCGTTGCTCGCTCGCTGGATGACATCGACATGCCCAAGCGTGGGTGGATCGAAGCTGCCGGGTACGACGGCCGTGGTCATGGATTTCCTCGTTTCCGTAAACGGACAATCTCGCTGTCTCCGTACGTTCTCACGTCTTCGACCTCCAGGCCCTCACCAGCCTGAATGAGGCCATCCCCCTTCCGACGGTGAACAATCACGGTGGCGCCATCTGCCAGGTACGGACCCAGATGTTCGACGACATCCTGGACTGACGCTAGCGACAGCCGGTACGGCGGGTCAACGAATACAAGATCATGGAGTCCCGTCACGCGAGACATCGCTGCAGGCAAGGTACCGCGAATAACCGATGCGTCGAAGCCGCACGCCGCCAGATTGGCGCTGATGACCTTCACTGCCTCTCGACTCTCCTCAACCATGGTGGCTTCGGATGCCCCTCGGCTCAGTGCCTCGATGCCAAGGCTGCCGCTTCCCGCATAGAGATCGAGAACGCGCGCTCCCTCAATCCGATCGGCAATCGAGGAAAACACACCCTCTTTGGCCTTCCCGGTGAAAGGCCGTGTCGTAGATGGCGGAGGCGCCGAGAGCTTGCGACCGCCAACCTTGCCCGCGATCACCCGCACGGTTGGCCCATCATGAGTGGAGCAGGAACTCGGCAGCGTCGCCGAGCACAGCGCGTAGCTCGGCACGCAATTCAGGATGATGGTCGAGTTCCGGGTCTTGTTCGACGAGCGCAAAAGCTTCCTCCCGGGCGGCCTCCAACAAATCCCGGTCGTCGAGAATGTTGGCCAGCTTCAGGTCGGGAACCCCAGATTGTCGTGCTCCGAGGACGGTACCTTGTCTACGGATACGAAGATCGGCCTCTGCAAGCAAGAAACCGTCCGTGCTGTCGGCGAATGCCTCCATCCGGGCCTTGCCGTCGGGGTTGGCGATGGCGCCTTTGCTGTCGAGCTTCCACGGCGCATCAGAAATCGCGATGCATCGCCCGGGCCAAGAACCCCGGCCGACTCGCCCGCGCAACTGGTGAAGCTGACTCAAGCCAAATCGCTGCGCGTCTTCGATAACCATCAGAGTTGCGTTTTGAATATCGATCCCGACTTCGATCACGGTCGTAGCGACCATCACGTCAAGTGTGCCACTCCTCATCTGAGCCATCACTTCCTGCTTGTCGACCGATGGCATCTGACCATGCAAGAGGCCAACCTCGAGGCCGGCGAAAATCTTTGATAGGCGGTCGTGTTCGGCAACGGCCGACGCAGCTTCCACACTGTCACTGTCCTCCACAAGCGGACAAACGACGAAAGCTTGCCGTCCGGCAGCTACCTCTTCCTCGATGGCAGCCCATGCAACATGCTCCTCTGCAGATGGGATCACCGACGTTTCAACCGGTGATCGCCCCGGGGGCATTTCATCGAGCTCGGTCACGTCGAGATCGCCGTACGCCGTCATTGCAAGCGTCCGCGGAATCGGCGTGGCGGTCATGATCAGCAGGTCGGGGTCGGTTTCGTCACCCTTCTCCCGCAATTGGACGCGCTGGTGAACGCCGAAACGATGTTGCTCATCGATGACGGCCATCGCGAGGTTGTCAAAATGAACCCCTTCCTGGATGAGCGCATGCGTGCCGACCACGATATCGAGACGGCCTTCGGCGATGTCAGCAAGGATTGCGGTGCGATCTGCGACACTGCCCGTGAGGAGGCCCATCCGGACTCCGACTTCATCGCAAAGCGGTTTCATACCGAAGTAGTGCTGCTCGGCCAGAACCTCGGTTGGCGCCATGACAGCACCCTGGAATCCGCTTTGCACAGCTGTCAGCAGAGCGGCCAGAGCGACGATCGTCTTGCCCGAACCGACCTCGCCCTGGAGAAGTCGGTGCATGGGATGAGAACTGGCCATGTCGCTTTGAATCTCATTGATGGCCCTGATCTGGGCTCCGGTGAGGCTGTACGGCAAACTCTCGAGGAACGCTGCGACCAGTCCCGCACTCAGGTCGTGTCGTACTCCTTTCGACTTCGAGAGCTGTTGATGTTTCCGGATCGCCAGGGCCAGTTCGAGCCTGTACAGCTCGTCGAAGGCGAGCCGTCTCCTGGCCGGAATCTCGTCGACTTGTTCTTCTGGAAAGTGAATGTCACCGAATGCCTGATCTCTCGAAATGAGATCTAGAGATTCCAGCACACCTTCGGGAACCGGGTCGGAGATAGGTCTAGCTCGCTGCAGTGCATTGTGCATGGCTCGTCGAAGCGTCGCTTGACCCACCTTGTTGATGCTTCCATAGACCGGTACCACGCGACCGGTTACGAGCGCTTCGGCAGTTCCGGACAGAACGTCAACCGCTTTGGGTTTCATCTGGAGGCGACCTCGAACCCGGTCAACGACCCCCGAAATCGCTACTTCGGTTCCTTGCGGCAACTGCTTCGCAAGCCACGGCTGATTGAAGAAGGCGACGGTCAGGAACGAGGCACCGTCTGTGAGCGTGACCTCCACAATGCTGAGTTTCGCCCTGGGTCGCCTCAAGGAGACCTTTGTCACGGTCCCGATCGCAGTGACCTCCTCATCGAGCGGAATCTCGGCGAACGGAGGTTTCCTGGTTCGGTCTATTGTCCGACGTGGGAAGTGGAACAAGAGGTCCATGACCGACGTTATTCCGGCCTTTTTCAGCCTGCCGCCGTCACGTGGCCCCCCGAGACCTTTCACTCGATCGATGGGTATCTCTGCGAGATAGGCCAGACTGCGTCCGCCTCCGGACGCCCGATCACCCACGAGGTTCGACGACGTGGCACTCGCAGAACCCGGGTCCCGGGCACCGTTGATTGACTGCGATGGGTTGCTCATGCGACGCGTAGCGTACCGGCTGGACTGCCCAGTTCTGCCTCCCATCCCCTAGCCTGTGCTATGGTTTCGGCCGCTCACGACCGCCAGTTCTTTTTTGACAGTTCTTTTTGATTCGAGGTTCTCATGTCCCACCGTTGCGAGATTTGCGACAAAGGCCCGCGCTACGGCAAGAAGGTCAGCTTCTCCCACAAGCGGTCCAATCGTCGATGGCTGCCAAACGTCCAGCAGGTTCGGGTCAAGGACGGTACGAACTCGCGAAAAGCCCGGGTATGCACGTCCTGTATCAAAGCCGGAAAGATAGAGAAGGTCTAGCCCGAGCCGTCTCCACTTGCCGGCGATCCCCCGGCCTGAGGAAACGTCGGAGTTCAAGGATCCGCAGAATCTCGGAATGTGCTCAAGGAACAGGGGCACAATCCGGTCGGGCCAGCCGCTCGATCTCGAGGATTTCGCCTAGATAGTGACCTTGGGACAAGCTACGGCCCGGCTAATCCCGTCGACTGCTGTGACGTTTGTGCCGACGAGTACTCCCATTTCATCGATCGAGCGGGTTTCTGCCTCGGCGATTACGTCATACGAACCCGAAACCCCGGTCACGCGTACGATTCCCGGCAACGATGTCAATCGCGCAACAACCTCAGCCGTGCGGCCCGGCTCGGTTTGGATGAGTACAAAGGACTCAACAGCCACAGCTAATAACCGTCTGACCCGAAGCGAAGGCGCGTTGCATAATCCCGGCCATCTTCACCGGATATATCGAATACGACACGCTGACCCTGCCGGAGCATGCGAAACAGACTGCCGTCGAGCGAACCCGGTCGCAGGTATACGGGCTCACGGTTGTCTTCCCGGATGATGATGCCCGCTCCAGTTTTTGGATCGTAGACCTTCACAACACCTTGCATGGCGCCCGAGTATAGGGACGGTGATCTGTCCCATCTGTGAGTCCCGGCTTATCCGATCGCAGCCTTGACAAGGCCGTCGATGAGGTCTGGGTACTTGAGCCCTGAAGCCTCCCAGAGCAGCGGAAACATGCTTCGAGATGTCATGCCGGGCATGGTGTTGACTTCATTGAGCAGGAAGCCGCGACCTGCTTCTTCAAAGAAGAAATCGACACGGGCGAGGCCTGTCAGGTCGAGGGCCTCGAATGCACGACCCGCCAGCGCCTGCACGTCAGCGACTTCAGCCGATGACAGATGGGCCGGAACATGCAATACGGTTTCCTCATCTTGATACTTGGATTCGTAGTCGTACCAATGTCCTGGGGGAGGAACGATCTCGCCCGGCACACTCATCCTGGGACCTTCCAACACTGCGACCTCGATCTCGCGCCCTGCTACGGCCTCTTCGACCATCGCTTTTGGGCCGTGCTCGAAAGCAAGAGACAGTGCAACTTCGAGCTGATCGTCGCGCTCAACCTTTGATATGCCAACCGACGATCCCAGAGATGCGGGTTTCACAAAAATGGGAAATCCGAGCTGCTGCTTCAGGCGACCGGCGACGTCGGCCCGGTTGTTGATCCAGTCGGCGTGACGAACAACCACACTCTTGGCCAAGGGAAGGTCTGCTTCTGAAAACAACCGTCGAGCCATGTCCTTGTCCATCCCGACCGCCGATCCGAGGACTCCTGCCCCGACGTACGGTAAACCCGCAACCTCGAGCAGGCCCTGTACGGTGCCATCTTCGCCAAACGGACCGTGCAGAACCGGAAACACGGCGTCCACGACAATGTCAGAGCCAGTTTCTGAGAGCAGCCGGCCGCCGGGCGTGAGCAAATGGACAATCTCACCGACGGGTTCGAGCCGAACGACTTCCGGCACCTCTACCCCTTCCGGACTCCCGACCTCAACAAGGTGCCATCCCCCGGACCGATCGATTCCCACAGCGACCACGTGATGATGGTGGGTTTGCAGGGCAGATACGACCGATGCCGCAGAAACGCAAGAAACCTCATGTTCGGCTGACGTTCCACCGAAAAGAACTAAGACAGAAGCCACGAGGGAGACATTACTCGCGCAGCGAGTCACGTCATGGGTGATGACCTTTATCAAGAACTAAGCAGCATGCGTCCTGAGCAAAAGCCTCGCAAGCGCAAAAATCGGCGCGCCCAGGACAAAGACCCGACCGTCGAGTCGAGTCCGCCCTCTGGTAGCGATGAGCGCCGTACTCGTCGGCTCACCCTCGCCGCCGAGCCGCCCGACAATCCCTCGCGACGGGTCACGCTCGATGCGGAGCCTCCGCTCACGTCTGGCGCCGAAACACCGGGACTGCCATCGTCGAATCTGACCCTTGGCACCAAGGGAATCGTGCCAACCACCCGCGACACGAGCAACAACACCAGTGTCCCCGCAACGCTCAATCGCCTTCCAACAACACGTGCACCCGAGAGGAACCTGCCGACGAGTGTTGCCCAGGCTCCGCGTCTGGAGTCAACTCTCACCAACCTCGCCCGCGTTGAGATTCCCAAGGTGAATTTCCCGTTCACGGACATCGACAAAGAGTTTCCGAGACTCGAGAACACGAATGGTGAAGACACCCGCAAGAAGATGAGCCGGAAAGACCGGCGCGAGCTGAGGCGCCAGGAAAAACGAGACCGCAAACAAGACAAGGAGCAGAGCAAACAGGAAAAGCGGCTCGCAAACGAGCAGGAAAAGCGAGACCGCAAGAACGACCGCAGGTCCAGGCGGGGTGCTCTCCCACCGGAACACACCAGCGGGACGTCTTTGACACCAAAGGAAATCAAGCGCAAACAGAAAGAGCGAAAACGCCAACTCGACCACCATCAGGTTGTCTCGGCCGGCAAGGTCCGGGCGATCCGGATCGGCATCGTTTTGTGGTGGCTCGGCCTTGCAGGTGCTGCCTACTACGGATTCATTACAGGAAGGCTCGAGGACCTGACGTATTCGATCCCTGTCCTCGCAGGTGGTGTGATGGCTGCGATCCAAAGCGTCCTACCGTGGAAGAAACTCTCCGTGCGGCCCGTTGGCAAGATCGCCAGTCTGCTTGGAATTCTCGGGGCTCTCGGCGTCGTCACGACATTGGCCGGTCACGTCGAATCCACCGTGATCGTCTTCAGCCTCTATGTCGTCATACTGGCATACGGCTCGGTTCTGCTGCCGTTGTGGGGATATGGGATATCTGCTCTGGCAGCGGTAGGTGTGTATGCAGCGATCACGTGGATCGCCACCCCGATCATCGGACTCGACACGATCATTCCGGTCGCGTCACTCACGGTCATTTCAATGGCGATAGCTCTCACCAATATGGAGCTTCTCCGATATGCGCGTGAAGCAGCGAGGCGCCTGGTGCGGCTTGAACTTCAACAAGAAGGGCTCCGTGACCGCCAAAAGGATCTCGAGGCGCTGTATGAGGTTTCGCGGACGATTGGAGCCGGCGAAGCCATCGACAAGGTGATCCCGGAACTCATTGAACGGACCGCCGGCTACGTCAATGCCAAGGTCGGCGTCATGCTCCTGTATCGACCGACCGAGGAGATCCTCGACGCTCTTTCACCGATCTGGGCGGCTGGACAACCGCTCGAGGCCGATGGGTACAACCTCCCCCTCACGTCGAAATCGGGCGCTGTTTGGGCGTTTCGCAATGGGCAACCGATCGCCATCAATGAGATTCCCGAGGGCGTAACCGATCCTCTGATACGAGACCTGGGTGTCGAGCGGGTGGCTGCGGTACCGCTTCAGATCGAGAACCGGACCATCGGAGTGATGATGGTCGCCGACAAGCCCACCGATTTTGACGAGGATGACCTGAAGACCCTCGAGTTGCTGGCGGCGCCGGCCGCGTTGGTCTTGCAGAGCGTGGTACGCCTCGAAGCGTCCCACGAGACCGGCCGAAAAATGTCAGAACTGGCGCAGATGAAGTCTGATTTCGTCTCTGTCGTCAGTCACGAGCTACGAACACCGCTCACATCGGTCATCGGCGCATTGTCGACTATGTCCCGTCCCGAACTGGCTCCCAGCAATCCGACGGCAGCCAGTCTCCTCGACTCGGCGAGAAGCCAGGCGCACCGTCTCAAAGTGCTGATTGAGGATCTCCTCACGGTGTCCAAGATCGACAACAAGGCCCTTCCTCAGCGATCCGAGGTCGTAGAAGTTCAGTCGTTCCTCAGCGAGATGCTCACAACAGGAGACAATTGGGACGCAGTCTCGATCGATGCCTCGGACATGCTTTCGCCCATCCACATCGATCGTGACCACCTCCGGCGCATCATCACAAATCTGGTGGACAATGCCCGCAAATACGCGGCGGAGTCAACAATTGAGATCGTGGCGATGGAGACGAACGGACGGGTCCGCGTTTCTATCATCGACCATGGCCCCGGCGTTCCTTTCCAATACCGCGAGACGATCTTCGAACGCTTCACCCAGGTCGAGGCGGCAGGTACTCGCGGCACGGGCGGAACCGGACTCGGACTGAGCATCGTGAGGGAGCTGGCCGAGTCGATGCACGGCAAAGCGTGGTACGAGCCGACCGTCGGCGGAGGGGCAACGTTTGTCGTCGAGTTCCCGGCGGCCGAAGAGGACCTGGCGGTCGCCTAGCGATGTGACGGGGCTTTCCCGCTCCTAACGTTTCGGTCGTGTCGGAACGAACTGGCCCACGAGAAAGACTGACCGAACAACTGTTGCTCTTGACGTTCGCGCGCCTGACGGTCAACTCTGCGGTCAGATTTGTGTATCCCTTTTTGGGAGCGATATCGCGTGGACTCGGAATCTCTATTGAGCAAGCCGGGTTCTTGGTGTCGGCGAGGTGGGCAGCCGGCCTTGCGACACCTCTCGTCACGGGCACCGTCGGCCGCAGGCAAGGCCATCGGCGCCAGGTAACGATCGGCCTCGCTCTTTTCTCCCTCGGCGCTGCCGTCGCGGCTTCGTTCGGAACATTCGCCGGGGCAATCACCGGCTTTGCAGCCATGGGTCTCGCCAAGCCCAGCTTTGACGTTGCCGCTCAGTCGTATTTGGCCGACCGGGTGCCATACGAGCGTCGTGCGAGGTCGCTCGGGGTGTTTGAAATGACGTGGGCGGGTGGCTTTCTCATCGGCGCGCCGGCCGCCGGATGGTTGATCGCCAACGGCGATTGGGCAACACCATTCTGGGTGTTTGCGGCCATCCTGCTGGCGGCCGCGCTGGGTTCGTGGGTGAGTCTCGATGGCAGCAGATCGAGTCCGCGAGCTGTTGGCAAACTCGACTGGGACGCATCCGCCCTTTCGCTTCTGGCCGTGATGAGCCTCTTCGCCGGCGGAGCCGAGGTTCTCTTTGTCGTGTTCGGAGTGTGGCTAGAAACCTCTTTCGGGTTGGCCATTGTGGCGCTCGGCGCAATGTCTGTGTTCATCGGTGTGGCCGAGTTGGCCGGAGAAGGAGCGACCGTAGCCGTTACGGACCGCATCGGAAAACGCCGTGCGCTCGCCGTCGGTCTTGCCCTTTCGGCCGTCGGCTATGCGCTGCTGATTCCGGGGGAAGACAGTCTCGTGCTGGGTCTCGGAGCCCTGGGCCTCGGGCTGGCCGGGTTCGAATTTGCAATTCTTTCATCTGTCCCGTTGCAAACCGAATTGAAGCCCGGGGCCCGGGCTCAATTGCTGTCCTGGACCGTTGTGTCGATGGGCGTCGCAAGGGCGATTGGCGCCGCTGTCGGACCCGGTTTGTACGGCAGTTTCGGGCTCGCCGGGAACGCAATCCTCGGCGCCATCCTCAATGTGGCCGCCATCGTGATCTTGCTCAGGTGGGTGGAAGAACCGGGTCCGTCAGATTGAGCTATTCGTCGATGCCGGCTGCAATTGCGTGAAAGCCGCCGTCGACATGGATGACTTCGCCCGTGGTTGCCATCGCCCAGTCTGACATCAGAACACACACCATCCGGGCAACCGGCTCCGGGTTCGAAACATCCCAGGCCAAGGGGGAACGTTGCGCCCACACGCGAGAAAACTGCTCGAAGCCCGGTATCGACTTTGCTGCGACAGTGCCAAGCGGTCCGGCCGACACAGCATTCACCCTGATTGCATCGGAACCGAGATCTCTCGCCAAATAGCGAACAACCGAGACCAGCGCAGCTTTTGCGACACCCATCCAGTCATAGGCGGGCCACGCCTGACGGTTGTCGAAGTCGAGCGTTACGAGAGATCCACCTCCGCCCGCCTGCATGAGCGGATGCAGGCCGACTGCGAGCGTCTTCAGCGAATAGGCGGACGTCATGAAGGCCGTCTGAGCGCTCTCGGCAGGTGTTGCGAGAAAGTTGCCCCCAAGGGCATCCTCGGGTGCGTATGCGATGGCGTGAAGCGCACCATCGACAGCGCCCCACCTTGTCGTGAGGTTCTCCGCCATCGCCGAAACATGATCCGGATCGTTGATGTCCAATTCGAGCACCTCTGCGGTGTTCGGAAGCCGCCTGGCAACGCGCTCGGTGAGTTTCATCCCGCGACCGAAGCTCGTGAGTACGATCTCGGCGCCTTCATCCTGAGCGATGCGTGCTACATGAAATGCGATGGACCCGTCGGTCAATACGCCGGTGATGACGAGGCGCTTGTCTTCAAGAAGTCCCATGCCGCAACTCTAAGCCGGGCCCGGTTCAGAAGCTGCGACCGAACGTCATGATGCCGCGAATACCGAGGCCCATCGTGAACAGCAGCAGTAGCCCCCACCGGAGGCCCGGACGCTTATCGAGCTGATCCCGATATACGTATGCGAAGGTAAGCGTGAAAAGTATGACGAACCCGTAGAACATGTGTTGGGAGCCAGGACGCCTTCCCGTGTTGTAGAGGTAGACCCCGGCCAGCACCTGAACGACCAATGCCGAGAGCGAGCCCAACATCACCGGCCTGAACAGGCTCGGAAGCGGGCGATTCCGAAACGCAAGCGCCCACAGCCCCGTTAGACCGACAAACGCCGTCACCGCATATCCCAGTCCGGTGTGAAACGCTTCCATACGCTGAGGTTACGGTCGCCCCGCCCATCAACGTCAACAGGTATCGTGAACCGCTCATGGGTCGCACAGAACGCATCATCGGCGAAATCGAACGCAAGCTGCTCGCCCTGGCTGACGAGCGATCGCTGCTGCTCGAAGAACTCTCTGACCACCGAGATCTTGCTGACGACGCCGCTCGCGATGCGGCGGTCTTCGACAGTCCGATGGACCGCGAGGCAGCGATTGTGACGTCTCGCGATGTGGAGCGCATCGAACGGCTTCTCACAAAAAACGAAGCGGCGCGCTCGAAGCTCATCGAACGGCTGAGCCGCCTCGAATTGTCGTAAATTCGAACCTCGTCAATTCGAACCTCGTCGTAGTTTCGAGCCAAACCGACGAGCGCTCAGTCAATGGAGTCGAGAATCCTGGCCTTCTGTAGCTTGAATTCCTCATCCGTCAGAGCGCCTTGCCTGTGAAGATCTGCGAGTTGCGCAAGGCTGGCCACATCTTTGTCGATGCTGGAAGTGGCACCGGACAACAGCATGGTTCGTTCTTCGCGTACTCGATACAGCTCGGAATGGAACTTTTGCGGATGCGGGATGTTGGAGAGCCGGCTTTGACCGAGCTCCCCTGCGGACTCGATGACAACATCCCCGAAGCCCATCAGCCGCTCGAACAAGGATTGTGAGAACCCGACGTCGTTTACAACCTCGAGCGGTATCTCCATGCCCGTCCTGGCCAGGATCCCTCTTCGTACGATCAAACGCTCGCTCGTGAGGACATACATCGTGTAATACCACCGTGCTGCGGGCAACGCCGCAAAACCGAGCCAGCCGGCCGCAAGCACGCCGAGCGATGCCCATCTCGGCCACCCGTCAGGCAACAGCATCCAGACGAGCACAGACGCAACTATGACCAGGATGGTCCAGATGATGGGAATGATGAGGGTTTTCCAATGAGGCCTGAATGCTCGCCGGATCGTCTCGTCATCGGTTAGCAACTCAGACGGATACCGCATGGGAAAAGGCTAGCGCTTGGAACAGCGAACCTTCGATGCGCTCGCCCCGACTGAACCGGGCGAGATACGGACGAAGGCGTGAACACCATCTACGACGTGTGCTTGCTCCGGACGCTTTCGAAGATGTTCCGGCACTTCAAGCAACGCCACAAGCGAGACAACTCCCAAAAGTAGCCAACTCGCTCCGGATGGATCAACGATATTGGGGACGTGTCCACGATCGGCTTCAGTTGTCGGATCAACGATCGGTCTCACCGATCGTTGACTGCCCGGTTTGGCGGTGGAGCCTCGGTACCGCGCCGTGCGCGGAGGACGGTTGCCCGCCGCTCACCGAGCGGCAACTCCTTCGCCTGCCGAATCATCTACGAAGGCCGGACACACCTCCTGGAACGAGCACCAGTCGCACAACCTGCCCGGTCTCGGACGAAAATCGTCACGGCTCAGGGCCTTGGCTATCGCATCCCACAGCGCCCGGACTTGCTTGTCCATGGCGTCGAGTTGCTTATCGTGAATCTCGAGTCGATACATCGTCGGGCCGTTGAGATACAACAACCGCACTTCCTTGGGAGTTTTCCCTAACCGCTTGCGAATCAGAAGGGCGTAAATCTTGAGAGCGAAAAAGGCGGGCAACGCGTATCGCTCTGGCGGTGCCTTGCCCGTCTTGTAATCGGTGATGATGAGATCACCGTTCTCGTCTTCGTCGATGCGATCAAGGATGCCACGAACCGAGACGCCCTCGAGTTCCTCGAGCATGTCGTACTCACAAAACATTGGATCAATCGATCTCGGGTCCTCGAGAGTGAAGTAATTGGCAAGGAGCTCCATGCTCTCCAAGCCCCATGCCCTCTCGTCCTCCGTAGAGGAAAAGAGGTCTGGATACTCTTCCATCCGAAGCTCGGACCATGCCTGCCGGAAGAGCTCATAGAGCTGCTCGGGTGAGCGATCGTGAGAGGGAAGCTGATAGAGGTTTTCGAGCGCCAGATGGGCAGCTGTGCCCCGGGCCTGGTATACCGTCGAGGGCTCCGGCAAGCGCTCGATGAACCGGAACTTGAAAAGCTGAGGACACTGCTTGTAATCGCTCAGACGACTGGGCGAAACCCGTGGCTCAATCGTCGGTGCGGGAGGTGAACTCGTCAGTGTTGTAATCGCTGTCATCGCTGTCATCAACATCTCTGGTGGGCGTCAACTGTTTATCTTCTTGGCACTTTACGCCATCAGAGTGACACGTTTGTAATTCTCCCGCAAGGTTCGCACTGAAACAGCGAACATGTTGCCTATCGGGACGCCGGGCAGGGATGCGATCCTCTGCGAATCTCGACTGGGAGGGCATACCGTTGCCGACCGGACCAGAGTGCGAAAAACTGGCTTTACATGGCCGAAATCAGGCCTTAACCCGTGAAAAATGGGAATGAGGACACACGAAACGATGGGGCGCGAAAACTATTTCTGGCTCGCGAAATCTGTCGACCAATCTGACTTGACTCTTGCGCAGCAAGCCTCGTATGTTCGCAAAGCACGCGCATGTGGAACCCACATCGAGTGCCCCGTTCGCGGTGATTGGTACGAACCGACCCTGGTCGTTCCTCCAAGCCTCGAGCGGAGTGGGCTTCGAACCGGAGGAATCCGGATGAACCTCCCGCCAAGGTTCATATGAAGCCGGGCGGCGCCGCCATAGCAGTCGGGCAGGTCTCAGGACCCCGGACTGATTCGGCGGACGGCGCCAACATGTGCGCCGAAAGGCGCCGGCCCGGATGCATCCTCCGAGGGGGTGTCCGGGGGCAAAACCCCGAGAGGGCGTTCTTCGGAACGGTCGCTCGGGGTTTTTGCATGGCCCGGGTTTTTGCATGGCCCGGGTTTTTGCAAGGCCCCATCGCTCCGTCCCATCGCGGGCGTCACCTCCGATCGAGCATGCGGGTTTCTCACCCGAAGGGGACCCGGCCCGACTGATTTCCAGACTGGCGACCGACGTGGCAGCATGGACCCGGGAGGAATGAGCATTGCTTACTGAAACCGAATACGAAATAGCCATCGTCGGCGCCAACCGAGCGGGGCTCGGGGTCGCAACCGACGCCTACGCGGCCGGCGTTGAGAAGATCATCATGTTCAGCAAGGACGACAGCGACCTGGCCCGGCAAGGCGAGGCCGGGGAACCGTCGCTCAACGGTCATCCCGATTGGCATATCGGGGCACCGGTCACACGGATTGTCCAACATGACGACCACGTCGAGATTCACACCGATGATCTTGCAGTCACCGCCCGGATCGTGGTCGTCGCTGCCAGAGCCGGACTCGAGTCCGCACCACCCCCGTATGAGATTCCAGAAGCGGTTTCGTCTAGCATCCATCTCTCGATGCCGGGGTCCGGCGAAAACGGTCACTTCGCCAAAGACGCCGACATCCTCGTGATCGGCGTCGGCGAAACGGCCGCCGAGTATTGCGAAGATCTCGTCGATTCGGGACATACATCGGTCGTCCTGAGCCTTCCTTCGTCGGCCTTCGATCGTCTGGCGACAGCCACCCGCAATCGGCTCCGTGAAATCGAATCACGTATGCAGGCCACGGTGCTATGGCATGCTCACCCCACGGGTGTCCTCGATGTTGGAGGCATACCCATGGTGACGTTTGACGATCGCCGAACCCCTGACCTCATCTTCGATCACATCATCTTCTCGTTGGGACCGGGACAGAAGGCAGGCCGGCTCCAACGACTCGGCATCGAGTTGCAGAGCGATCCTGTGGACACCTCCTCAGTCGTTGTGTTGAGTCAGCTCGATGATGACGACACGCCTCACGTCGAGTCGGTCATCTACGTCTCGCCCGGCCACGCCTGGGCTCTGATTCACGACACCCACTTTCCCGAGCTCGAGCCGGCTCATGACCTGGAGGCGCGACCTCCTCTTCTGCGTTATCAGTTGGCAGAGCATCTACGCAGGGACTCCTACAACGCCACCATCACGGCTTTCAACCGCAGACATGGAGACCTTTGGGTGATCCGTGTCAAGCCCGACACGGGCGACGTGAAGCACTCTCCAGGTCAATACACCACGCTCGCGCTCGGGTATTGGGAACCTCGCATCGACGGACTCGATGAACACCTCGAAGAATCCAAGTTCGAGAAGCTCGTGAGGAGGTCGTATTCGATTTCCTATCCCATACTCGACGAACAGGACCGCCTGGTGCGTCCGGATGAGATCGACGGTCTCGAGTTCTATATCGTCCTCGTTCGGGCAGAAGGCATGGACCATCTTCCGGAATTGACACCCCGCCTCGCCCTCAAACGCGAAGGCGACCGCATCTTCATGGGTACCAAAATCACCGGTCGGTATACGCTCACGTCAGTCACGGACAAGGAATCTGACGTGATCCTGCTTTCCACGGGCACGGGAGAAGCACCTCACAACAACATGGTTGCCGAGCTCTTGAGGACCGGACACACGGGGCGCATCGTCTCGGCATGCACCGTGAGGTACCAGCAAGACCTGGCGTACTACGAAACACATCGTCGACTCGAGCAACTCTATGAAAATTACACCTACATACCACTCACCACCCGAGAACCCGAGACCATCAACAACAAGGTCTACATCCAGGACTTGATCACCAACGGTGGGCTGGCAGATGCACTCGGGCACGAGCCAACTCCAGAACGTTCACATTTTTTCATGTGCGGAAACCCGCTCATGATTGGCATTCCCGAGCGCGATGGAGACAAGCTCACCTTTCCGGAAACCCCCGGCGTATGTCAACTTCTCTATGAGCGGGGATTTACCATTGAACATCGAGGCGTTGTCGGAAACGTCCATTATGAGGAGTATTGGTAGCCATGGATATTCGTCTGAGCCTCGTAGCCCTCGACTGTCCGGACCCGCTCGAGCTAGCCGGGTTCTACCGCGACCTCACGGGATGGCCGATCGACCATATCAGCGAAGACTGGGTCGAACTGGATGCAGGCGCAGGTGTGACGATCGCATGTCAGAAAGTCGAAGACTTCACCCCGCCTGAGTGGCCGGGTTCGACGCATCCCCAGCAGCTCCATCTGGACTTCGATGTGAGCGATCTCGACGAAGGAGAAGCGCGTGCTCTCGAGGTCGGAGCGAAAAAGACCGATGTTCAGCCGAAGCCTGACTCATGGCGAGTTTTCCTCGATCCGGTTGGTCACCCCTTCTGCCTCGTGTTGGCAGACGAGTAGCTCTCGGAGAACCTGTCCGCTTCTCTGGCCTTCAGAAGCCCAACCTCTGGCTGACGGCCTCCGGACCCACACATGGACAATGGGCGGTTGATCATCTCGACGATGCGCTGTGACTCACCCTCGGGAGAGGACCGAACTGTGCCCATTAGGTTGACCCCATGTCGGTCGAAACCCTTCCGCTTGGTGAGTCGTTCACCTGGCACCACCCGGAGAGCCTTCAACGTCAGGGGCATCAACCACAGAGCTACGAGGCAGAGATTCGCTGGGATTGCTTCGGTGAGGGCCCCCCGGTCATTCTCTGTCATGGGACGCCGTGGTCGAGCTTCGTGTGGCGAAGGATCGTGCACGAGCTGGCGCCACACTGGTCCGTATACGTATGGGACATGGTGGGCTACGGCCGGTCAGACAAACCCGACGGCGACGTTTCGTTGCGAACCCAGGGTGAACTGCTTGCGGCGTTGATCGAAGAATGGAGGATGGAAACACCCCACGTTGTCGCCCATGATGTTGGTG